>NZ_JBFPFM010000042.1:0-26920 GCF_047977705.1 Curtobacterium sp. LFS084 | reverse complement strand
GCCCCGCGCTGCCTCCCGCCGGCCGGCCGACGCCGATCGGCGCCGCCGCGACTCGCGCTACCGCCCGCTCAGGACGCCCGCCTGCCGCAGCGCCCGCTCGATCACGCCCGCCGTGCTGCGCCAGGCGTCGTGGCGCCGCTTCGCACCGATCTCCCCGCCCGACACCGCCGTGCCGTGCCCGGAGTGCCGCAGCGTGATCGTGGTCGACGTCCCCGTGACGGTCGTCGACAGCTCGTACCGTCGGAACTCCCGCGACGGGTGCACGAGCGCACCGAGCAGGATCGTGAGCAGCCGGTTCCCGGTCGTGGCCGTGAGCGTGCCGCCGGTCGACTCGACGTGGTGGCCGGCCCGCTGCAGTGCGGCACCCGCGGCTTCCATCGCCGTGCACCGATCGCCCGTGTGCACGGCGAACTCGGTCGTGTGGTCCATCGTTCCTCCCCATCCCCAGAAGACCGGCGTCGGTTCCCCCGAACCGCGTCCCACCAGCATAGCCGATGCATACTCATCAACACCGGCCCCCGAGTGGGCGTCGGTAGACTGCCGGACGTGTCAGTGAACCCCGAGCTCGTCGGCAGGACGTTCCCGCCGGCTGCGCCCTACCTCGTCGGTCGTGAGAAGGTGCGCGAGTTCTCCCGCGCCGTGTTCGCGACGAACCCGATCCACCACGAGCCCGACGCCGCCCGCGCCGCCGGGTACGACGACGTCGTCGCCCCGCCGACCTTCGCGGTCGTCGTGCAGGAGGCCACGCTCGCCCAGCTTCTCGCCGAACCCGACGCCGGCATCGACTTCTCGCGCGTCGTCCACGGCGAGCAGGCCTTCACCTACGAGCGGCCCATCGTCGCCGGTGACGAGCTCACCGCGACGCTGACGGTGACGAGCGTGAAGACGCTCGGCGGCAACGCCATGGTCACCGCCGAGAGCACCATGAACGACGCCGCGGGGGAGCACGTCGTCACGGCGACCTCCACCCTCGTGGTCCGAGGAGACGACGCATGACCGCCGCATCCGTGACCGCGCTCGAGGTCGGGACGGTCGTCGCCGAGCGCGAGGTCCACATCACCCGCGACTCGCTCGTCCGCTACGCCGGTGCGTCCGGCGACTTCAACCCGATCCACTACCGGGACGACGTCGCGGCCTCGGTCGGGCTCCCCGGCGTCCTGGCGCACGGCATGCTCACCATGGGCCTCGCCGTCCAGCCGGTGTCCGAGTGGCTCGGCGACCGCGGCTGGGTCGTCCGCTACGGCGTGCGATTCACCCGTCCCGTGGTCGTCGACCCGGAGCAGGGCGCCACCGTCGGCGTCGTCGCCAAGGTCGGGACCGTCGACGACGACGGCCGCCCGCAGCGCATCGACCTCACCGTGACCGCCGCCGGGCAGACCGTGCTCGGCAAGGCGCAGGTCACGGTGGCGTTCCGCTGACCGTGACGGAGCCGGTGCTCGCCGACCTCACGACGCTGCGCGTCGGGGGTTCCGCGGCGCGGCTGCTCACCGCGACCACGACCGACGAGCTCGTCGCACACGTGACCACGGCGTGGGACGACGACGAGTGGCTCGTCCTCGGAGGTGGCAGCAACCTCCTCGTCGCCGACGACGGCTTCGACGGCACCGTCGTGCTCGTCCGCACGACCGGCGTGGAGCACGAGTCCGACGGCGACGGCGTCACCGTCCGCGTCGCGGCCGGCGAGCCGTGGGACGCGTTCGTCGCGACGACCGTCGAACGCGGCTGGACGGGCCTGGAGGCGCTGAGCGGCATCCCGGGCACCGTCGGCGCCGCCCCCGTGCAGAACATCGGCGCCTACGGGGTCGAGCTGTCCGACGTGCTCACCCGGATCGAGTTCCTCGACGCGGCGACGGGGGAGCGCGCGTGGGTGCCAGCGGCCGAGCTGGCGCTCGGCTACCGCACCTCGACGCTCAAGCACGGGCGACGGGGCGCGGTGCTGACGGTCGAGTTCCGGCTCGGGACGGCATCCGACGCCGGGGTCGCGGTCCGCTACGCCCAGCTCGCCGGGTCGCTCGGCGTCGAGCTCGGGGCGTTCGTCGACCCGGTGACCGTGCGGTCCGAGGTCTTGCGGCTCCGCGGGTCCAAGGGCATGGTGCTCGACGCCGACGACCACGACACGTGGAGCGCCGGGTCGTTCTTCACGAACCCGATCGTCTCCGCCGCCTTCGCCGAGACGCTGCCGGCCGAGGCGCCGCGCTGGCCGGCGGGCGACGACGTCAAGCTCAGTGCCGCCTGGCTCATCGAGCACGCGGGCGTGCACCGGGGGTACGCCGTGCCCGGGTCCCGCGCGGCGATCTCGTCGAAGCACACGCTCGCGTTGACGAACCGGGGCGGCGCGACAGCCGCCCAGGTGGCGGAGCTCGCCCGCTACGTCCAGGTGACCGTCCTGAACCGCTTCGGGGTGGCGCTCGTGCCGGAACCCGTCGTGGTGGGTGACCTGCTCGCCTGAGCCGAGCCGCGCCTCCTGGCCCCGGACGTGACGACGGCCCACCTCGACGAGGTGGGCCGTCGCGGCGTCCGGGGGACTACGCGAAGAACTTCGCCAGGCGGGCCACGCCCTCGGCGATGTCGTCGTCACCGAGCGCGTACGACAGGCGGAGGTAGCCCGACGGGCCGAAGGCCTCACCCGGGACGACCGCGACCTCGGCGTGCTCGAGGATGAGGTCGGCGAGCTCGAGGGTCGTGGTCGGTGTCGAGCCGGCCCACTCGCGGCCGAGGAGCGCCGTGACGTCGGGGTAGACGTAGAAGGCGCCCTGCGGGGTCGGCGTGACGAAGCCCGGGATCGCGTTCAGACCCGCGACGATCGCCTGACGACGGCGGTCGAAGGCCTCGCGCATGGCCGTGACGGGCTCCTGCGGGCCGTTCAGCGCGGCGATCGCGGCGCGCTGCGACACGTTGGACACGTTGCTCGACAGGTGCGACTGCAGGTTCGAGGCCGCCTTCACCGCGTCGGCCGGGCCGATGGACCACCCGACACGCCACCCGGTCATCGCATACGTCTTGGCGACGCCGTTGACGAGGATCGTCGTGTCGGCGAGGGCGGGGACCGCCTCGAGGATGCCGGTGAACCGGACGCCGTCGTACACGAGGTCCTGGTAGATCTCGTCGCTGATGACCCAGATGCCGTGCTCGAGGGCCCACTCGCCGATGGCCTTCGTCTGCTCGGCGGAGTACACGGCGCCGGTCGGGTTCGACGGCGAGCAGAACAGCAGCGCCTTCGTCTTCGGGGTGCGTGCGGCCTCAAGCTGCGCGACCGTGACGAGGTAGCCCTGGTCGCTGCCGGCGAAGACCTCGACCGGTTCGCCGCCGGCCAGGCGGATCGCCTCGGGGTAGGTGGTCCAGTACGGGGCGGGGAGCAGGACCTCGTCGCCGGCGTCGACGATCGTCTGGAACGCCTGGTAGACGGCCTGCTTGCCGCCGTTCGTGACGATCACCCGCGACGGGTCGACCGTGATGCCGGACTCGCGTGCGGTCTTCTCGGCGATGGCCTGCTTGAGTTCCGGCAGGCCGGTCGCGGGCGTGTACCGGTGGTTCTTCGGGTCCTGGGCGGCCTCGACCGCGGCGTCGACGACGTGCTGGGGCGTCGCGAAGTCCGGCTCGCCGGCGGCGAACGAGATGACCGGTCGACCGGCGGCCTTCAGCGCCTTGGCCTTGGCATCGACCTTGAGCGTCGCGGACTCGGCGATCGCGGCGATGCGGGACGCGATGCGCGGCCGATCGGTGGACGCGGCAGCGGGGTTGGCGGTGGACTCGGGGCCGGGGGCTTCGGTGCTCACGGGTCCCAGCCTATCGGCGCGGCACGCCGGAGCATCCGTCAAGTGGACACCGTGTGACGGACTCCCGTACACTCGACCACCGGAACACGGATCGGTGACGAACCGTGTCCGAAGGGCGGTGGCTCAATTGGTAGAGCAGCGGTCTCCAAAACCGCAGGTTGCAGGTTCGAGTCCTGTCCGCCCTGCACATCTGGAAGGGTAGAAGTTGGCGAGCAAAGACATGGAGACGACGGCGGATGACGTCGTCGCCAAGGCGAAGCAGGACCGGGCCGAGCGCCGCGGTCCGTTCGCTGCCATCGTGCTCTTCATCCGTCAGGTCCTCGGCGAGCTCCGCAAGGTGGTCACGCCGACCCGCAAGGAGCTCTTCAGCTACACGGGCGTCGTCCTGGTCTTCGTCGTCGTGATGATGATCCTGGTGTCGGTCCTCGACTTCGTGTTCGGACTCGGCGTCGGGTACGTGTTCGGCAACGGGCCGACGGCCTGACCCGGACGCCGGCTGTCCTGTCTGCCCACGGACAGGAGTACGGTCGCCCGAGACGGCGCCGGTCGTGAACCGATCCGCCCGCCAACCCGATCCGCATCACCGAACGGAAAGATTCGACAGTGTCTGACAACTCCCGCGACGACATCGACCTCGCCACGGCTGCCGAGCAGTCCTCCGAGGTCGAGGAGAACCAGGAAGGCGACGTCGAGACCGGCGAGGAGCGTTCGGCCGAGTCCGCCGAAGAGCGAGCCATCGAGATCGAGGACGAGGACGACGAGTCCCTCGGCCTGAGCGACGAGCCCGACGACGGCACCGTCGACGCCGGCATCGACGAGGCGCTCACGGCCCTCGCCGAGTCCCGCGACCCCGAGGCCGACGCCGTGGTGGACGACGCGCTCGAGATCGACACCGCAGACGAGGCCGAGGCCGCCGTCGAGGCCGTCGAGGACGAGGAAGAAGTCGAGCTGGAGTCGGAGACGGCAGCCGAGGCCAACGCCACCCTCGCCGCCGACGAGGCCCTCGACGCCGACGACGACGAAGAAGCGGCCGAGGTCGACCCGTACGAGGCCTTCAAGGCCGAGCTGCGGATGAAGCCGGGCAAGTGGTACGTCATCCACTCCTACGCGGGCTTCGAGCGCCGCGTGAAGTCGAACATCGAGAACCGCATGGTGTCGATGTCGATGGAGGACTACATCTACCAGGTCGAGGTCCCGATGGAGGACGTCGTCGAGATCAAGAACGGGCAGCGCAAGCTGGTCACCCGCGTCCGGATCCCCTCGTACGTGCTCGTCCGCATGGACCTCAACGAGGACTCGTGGTCCGTCGTCCGGCACACCCCCGGTGTCACCGGCTTCGTCGGCAACGCGCACAACCCGACGCCGCTCCGCTTCGACGAGGCCTTCGGCATGCTGAAGTCCCTGGTCCAGGTGGCCGAGGCAGCCCCGACCAAGGGCGGCGCGAAGGGCTCCGGCGGCGCGCAGTCCCAGCCGGCGGCCGAGGTCGACTTCGAGATCGGCGAGACGATCACCATCAAGGAAGGCTCGTTCGCGGGTCTGCCCGGGTCGATCTCCGAGATCAAGCCGGAGAGCGGCAAGCTCACGGTCCTCGTCTCGCTGTTCGAGCGCGAGACCCCGGTCGAGCTCAGCTTCGACCAGGTGACGAAGCTCTAGCGCTCGCCAACACCAGCTACACTTATCGAGTTTGGCCCCGCACGCTTCGTGCGTGCGGGGCTTCACCGCGGTCCGGAACGGCCGGGCCAGCGGGAGAGTGCACGGATCCCCGTGCGTTCGATTCCAGGAGGAAGACAAGTCATGGCACCGAAGAAGAAGGTCACGGGCCTGATCAAGCTGCAGATCAACGCGGGCGCCGCCAACCCGGCCCCGCCGATCGGTCCGGCGCTCGGTCAGCACGGCGTCAACATCATGGAGTTCTGCAAGGCGTACAACGCGGCGACCGAGTCGCAGCGTGGCAACGTCGTGCCGGTCGAGATCACCGTCTACGAGGACCGTTCGTTCACGTTCGTCCTCAAGACCCCGCCGGCGGCAGAGCTGATCAAGAAGGCCGCGGGTGTGCAGAAGGGTTCCGCGACCCCGCACACGGTCAAGGTCGCGAAGATCTCGATGGACCAGGTCCGTCAGATCGCCGAGACCAAGCAGGCCGACCTGAACGCCAACGACATCGAGCAGGCCGCGAAGATCATCGCCGGCACCGCACGCTCGATGGGCATCACGGTCGAGGCGTAAGCCCCACCTGCTCAGGCACACACCCAAACACCCTTCCGTGGGAGAGCCGCGCCGGCTCGTCAACCACGTAGCTCCCAAGGAGAACACCATGGCGAAGAAGTCCAAGGCCTACCAGGCCGCGGCCGCGAAGATCGAGGCCGACAAGTTCTACACCCCCGCCGAGGCCGTCGCCCTGGCGAAGGAGACCGGTTCCACCAAGACCGACTCCACCGTCGAGGTCGCCCTCAAGCTCGGCGTCGACCCGCGCAAGGCGGACCAGATGGTCCGTGGCACGGTCATCCTGCCGCACGGCACGGGCAAGACCGCCCGTGTCATCGTCTTCGCCGTGGGCGCTGCGGCTGAGGCCGCCATCGCCGCCGGTGCCGACGAGGTCGGTGGCGACGAGCTCATCGCGAAGGTCGCCGAGGGCTACACCGCCTTCGACTCCGCCGTCGCGACGCCGGAGCTCATGGGCAAGGTTGGTCGTCTCGGCAAGGTGCTCGGCCCGCGTGGCCTCATGCCGAACCCGAAGACCGGCACCGTGACCCCGAACGTGGCGCAGGCCGTCAACGACATCAAGGGCGGCAAGATCGAGTTCCGCGTCGACAAGCACGCCAACGTGCACTTCGTCGTCGGCAAGGCCTCGTTCACGCCGGAGCAGCTCGACGAGAACATCTCGACCGCGCTCGAGGAGATCAACCGCCTCAAGCCGAGCGCCTCGAAGGGCCGCTACATCACGAAGGGCGCCGTCTCGACGACCTTCGGCCCGGGCATCCCGCTCGACGTCAACAGCATCTGATCCACTGATCAGTCCCGACAGGACCCGCACCGGTTTCGGTGCGGGTCCTGTCGCGTCCCCGGCGTGGTCTGCCGGTAGCGTGGCACCGTGCGCACCCTCGTGAACTCGCTCCGGCTGATCGCGGTCATCGCCGTGGTGGCAGCCATCGTCGGGCAGTGGCTCGTCAGCTCGAAGCTCCCGAGCTACAACCCGTGGAACTTCTTCGGGTACTTCACGATCCAGTCGAACATCCTCATCGCGGCGGCGTTCGCCGTGACGCTCGTCGCCGCTGCTCGACACAAGCGCGGTGACCTGCGGGTCAGTGTGTTCCGCGGTGCCTCGACGGTGTACATCGCCACGACCGGCATCGTCTACAACACCCTGCTGACCGGCGTCGACGTCTCGGCGAACGTGCAGTGGTCGAACGACATCCTGCACAAGGTCATGCCGGCGTACGCGGTGCTCGACTGGCTGCTGTTCTCGGATCGCTCGAAGCTGCTGCTCCGGCACGTGTGGTGGTTCCTGCTCTACCCGGCGGTGTGGACGGTCGTCGTACTGGTGCGCGGGGCGACGGACGGCTGGGTCCCGTACCCGTTCCTGAACCCCGACCTCGGCTACGGCGTCGTCGCGCTGTACTGCGTCGGCGTGGGGGTGTCGATCGTCCTGCTCGGCGTGCTCGTGATCGGGATGAGTCGCCTGCGGCTCGTGAAGGTCTAGCTCCGGAAGTTCCGCAGCCGGTCGAGCACGAGGTCGGCGAGCTGGATCAGTCCGCGGATCTGGTCGTCGTCGCGGTCGACCCACCGGCACTCGGGTTCGTCGGCGACCGGGACGAAGCCGTCGTGCCGTTCCCAGACGAACAGGGTGCGGTCCGCCCCGAGGACGTACTGCTGCCACCAGATCTGGCGGAGGTAGTGGCGGGGGATGCTCCGCCAGGCCTTGCCGGTGGTCTTGATCTCGGCGAGGACAACCCGCGACGAGCCGTCGACGCCGACGCCGTCCGGGGTGGCCAGGTGCGCCCGGTTCGTGGCGGCGTGGAAGAGGTGCGCGGAGGGCTGGATGCCGTGCGTCGCGGCGACCCAGGCGGCGATGACCGGTTCGCGTTCCTTGCCGTGCTCGGTGAACGAGTTGCCGGAGAACCGGGAGCCGTACCGCTTGTCGGTGACGACCGCCTCGACGGCGTGGAGCGAGGCCAGGCGGGCCACGTCGGTCGCGGTGATCCCCATCGCCCGGGCGCGCAGCCAGGCGACGCGGTCGGACGAGTGCGCGACGATGCGCTCGGTGTGGCCGCGCAGCGCGGTGAAGGCGTCGTGCGCGACGGGTCCCGCCGCCGTGGAGCCAGCCACGGGTGCGACCGACGCCGGAGCTGCGGAGGCGGGTTGCGCCTCCAGAACCGGGTCGAGGTCGCCCCACAGGGTGGGCTGCACGATCGTCACCCGACGATTGTCTCCCCGCGCACCGACGAGACGAAACCGACGCACCGGTGGGACCGGCCCGACGCACCGGTGGGACCGGGTCAGGAGACGAGCTGCCGCCCCTCGGCGAACGTCACGAGCTCGTCGATCCCTGCGGGGGAGAGCGCGTACCCGATGGCGAGCGCCGCCGCCCCCTGCAGCGCCGCGAGCGAGCCCGCACGGGACTGCGCGATCACGAGGTGTTCCGTGGCGAGGGGCATCGAGCGGGAGTACACCACCTCGCGCACCCCGGCGAGCAGGTGTTCCCCTGCCTGCGTGATCGATCCGCCGAGCGTGATGACCGACGGGTTCATGAGCGAGACGCAGGTCGCGAGGACCTCGCCGATGTCCCGCCCCGCCTGCCGGACGGCCTGGATGGCGTCCAGGTCCGACCGGTTCACGAGCTCCAGGACGTCCGCGCTCGAGTGCACGTCATGGCCCTTCGCGCGGAGCCGCCGGGCGATCGCGGGCCCGGAGGCGACGGCTTCGAGGCACCCGGTGTTCCCGCAGTGGCACGGCACGTCGCCTGCGCTCGAGACCCGGACGTGGCCGATGTCCCCAGCGGTGCCCTGGGCGCCGCGCCGGAGCTCGCCGTCCGAGACGATCCCGGAGCCGATGCCGGTGGCGACCTTGACGAAGAGCAGGTGGTCGACACCGGGCCAGGCGTGCTCGCGTTCGCCGAGGGCTGCGATGTTCACGTCGTTGTCGAGGAGCACGTGGGCCGCGATGTTCGCGCGGAGCCAGCCGGGCACGTCGAAGCCGTCCCAGCCGGGCATGATCGGGGGGTTCGCGGGGCGGCCGGTGGAGAACTCGACCGGCCCCGGCACGCCGATGCCGATCGCGATGACGTCGTCCCGGGCGCGACCGACCTCGTCGAGGAGCGAGTCGATGGTCTCGACGAGCCACGTGAGCGTGGGGACCGGGCCGGCGGCGATGTCGATGCGGGCCTCGCGGGTGGCGAGCGGCCGAGCGACCAGGTCGGTGACGGCGACGCGGCCGTGGGAGGCGCCGAGGTCGGCGGCGACCACGAGGCGGGCGCGGGGCATCAGTGCCACCTGCGCAGGCGGGCGTCCGCCCGTGGACGCCGCGGTGTCCACGGGTCCGACGAGCCCGACCTCGATGAGGGCATCGAGGCGCACGCCGATCGTGGAGCGCGCGAGTCCTGTCAGGCTGGCGAGTTCGGCCCGGGTCCGTGGCACGCCGTCGCGCAGGATCTGGAAGAGCTCGCTCGTCCCGACCGGAGGCGACGCTGCCGTCCGGTTCAAGTCGACCATGTGGGGGAGTGAAGCACACATCGAACGCGCCACGCAACGAAGTCCGTCGAACGTGATCGAACTTCTGCTTGACCGCCGACAAAAGTGGTCATAGTGTGACGCTCGGTCGACGACGACCACACCATCTCGACGAGGAGAACTCCTGGTGACCCAACCGCTCTCGGTCCAGCTCTACACAGTCCGTGACGCCCTCGCTGCCGATCTGCCCGGCACGCTGCAGCGCATCGCCGACATCGGCTACACGAACGTCGAGGCGTTCGGCTTCGTCGACCGGGCCGAAGCGCTCCGCGACGCCCTCGCCGCGGCGGGACTGCAGAGCCCGAGCGGCCACGCACGGCTGCTGGACGCCGGCGAGCAGGACCTCGAGCAGATCTTCCACGCGAGCGTCACCGTCGGTCTCACGACCCTGATCGACCCGCACATCGACGAGGCCCGCTGGACCACCCGCGAGGACGTCGAGGCCATCGCCCGCGAGCTGAGCGCCCTCGCGCCGCGTGCCGCGGACCACGGTCTCGCCCTCGGGTACCACAACCACGCGTTCGAGTTCTCGAACCGCATCGACGGCGTCTCCGCCTACGAGGTCTTCGCCGACGCGCTGTCCGACGACGTCGTGCTCGAGCTCGACACGTACTGGGTGCAGGTCGGCGGGGACGACCCGGTCGCGATCATCCGCAAGTACGGCGACAAGGTCCAGTTCCTGCACGTCAAGGACGGCGACGGCTCGCACGACGACAAGAAGCAGGTCGCCGTGGGCAACGGCATCATGCCGATCCGCGAGATCATCGCCGCGGCGCCGGACGCGCTCCACGTCGTCGAACTCGACGACCACGAGGGCGACGTCTTCCAGGCCGTCACCGACTCCTACACGTTCCTCGAGGGGGCCCGCGCATGACCGACACCACCACCACGACCGAGACCGGCGCGACCCGGACCACCCGCACCGGCCCGGTCGGCGTCGGCGTCATCGGCGCCGGGGTCATCTCGGACCAGTACCTCTCGAACCTCACCGTCTTCCCCGACGTCACGGTGCACGCCATCGCCGACATCGACCTGCCCCGTGCAGCGGCGCAGGCGGAGAAGTGGGGCGTCGCCGGGTCCGGCACCGTCGAGGAGCTCCTGGCGAACGACGACATCGAGATCGTCGTCAACCTGACGATCCCGGCCGCCCACGTCGAGGTCGCCCTCAAGACCCTCGCCGCCGGCAAGCACGTCTGGGGCGAGAAGCCCTACGCCCTCGACCGCGCGAGCGCCGCCGAGCTCCGGGACGCCGCCCGCGCCGCCGGCAAGACCGTCAGCGTCGCACCGGACACGTTCCTCGGTGCCGGCCTGCAGACCGCGCTCCGGACCATCCGCGACGGCCGCATCGGCACACCGCTCAACGGTCTGACGCTGTTCCAGAGCCCCGGCCCCGAGTCGTGGCACCCGAGCCCCGAGTTCCTGTTCGCGTACGGCGCCGGTCCGCTCTTCGACATCGGCCCGTACTACATCACGACCCTCGTGCAGGCGTTCGGCCCGGTGAAGAAGGTCACGGCCACCGCGTCGAAGTCCCGCGCGACCCGGACGATCGGTTCCGGCCCGAAGGCCGGCACCGAGTTCCCGGTCGAGGTCCCGACGAACCACTCGGCCCTCATCGAGTTCGAGAACGGCGGGAGCGCGCAGAGCGTCTTCTCGTTCGAGTCCGACCGTGGTCGCACCGGCTTCGTCGAGATCGCGGGCGAGACCGGCACGGTCGTGTTCCCGGACCCGAACAACTTCGACGGCGACACCGAGCTCTACGCGCACGGCGCCGACGAGCCCGAGACGATCCCCGCCGTGGGGTCCACCTACTCGCGCGGTACCGGCGTGGTCGACCTGGCCCGCTCGCTCCGCGCCGGTGAGGAGAACCGGGTTCCCGGTGCCCTCGCCTTCCACGTCCTCGACGTGATGGTCTCCATCGCCGAGGCGGCCGAACGTGGTGAGGCGGTGCTCGTGGAGAGCACCGTCGCACCCTCCCCGACCCTCCCCGAGGGCTGGGACCCCGCGGCGTCGACCCTGGCCTGACCGCCAGGCCCGGTCGGTGGCCGTCCGACGACGGACGCCCGCCGACCGGGACCGACACCGCTGCACACAGCAGCACCCGACAGCACGACCAGCACCACCACCTGCACCATCTCAACGACGAGAAAGTAGAGAGTCATGCGCACTGCCATCCGCGCACTGGCCATCACCGCGGCCGCGGCACTCACCGTGACCGGCCTCGCAGCCTGCTCCTCCGGATCGTCCGGTTCGTCCGGCGACTCCAAGACGCTCACTTACTGGGCGTCCAACCAGGGCACGTCGCTCCAGAACGACAAGGAGGTGCTGACCCCCGTCCTGAAGAAGTTCACGAAGGAGACCGGGATCAAGGTCAACCTCCAGGTCATCGGCTGGAACGACCTGCAGAACAAGATCCAGACCGCCGTCACCTCGGGTCAGGGCCCGGACGTCGTCAACATCGGCAACACCTGGGCGACCTCGCTCCAGGCCACCGGCGCCTTCCAGGAGTTCGGTGACTCGGAGATGAAGGCGATCGGCGGCGCCGACAAGTTCGGCAAGGTCGCGCTCTCGACCGGTGGCGCACCGGGCAAGACCGTCACGAGCGTCCCGCTCTACGGCCTCGCCTACGGCCTGTACTACAACAAGCAGATGTTCAAGGACGCCGGGATCGAGGCGCCGACGACGTGGGAGGACCTCGTCTCGGACGCGAAGAAGCTCACCACCGACGGCAAGTACGGCTTCACCATCGCCGGTGGCTCGTACACCGAGAACGCGCACTTCGCGTTCATCAACTCGGCGCAGAACGGTGGCGAGTGGTTCGACTCGAAGGGCAACCCGACCTTCACCCAGAAGGCGAACGTGGACGGCATCCGCCGGTACCTCGACCTGATGCAGAGCGACAAGGTCGTCAACACCTCGAACGCCCAGTACGACAACGGCACCCAGGCGGTCTCGGACTTCGCGAACAAGAAGGCCGCGATGATGCTGACGCAGAACAACGCCAACTCGACGATCACGTCGAACGGCATGTCCGCCGACGACTTCGGCGTGGTGCCCTTCCCAGCGCCGCAGGGCGGCAAGGACATCGCGTCCTTCCCGGCCGGCATCAACCTGTCCATCTTCAAGAACACGAAGAACAAGGACGGCGCCCTGAAGTTCGTCAAGTACATGACGAGCGAGGACACCCAGGCCACGCTCGACAAGCCGTACTCGGCCCTGCCGGTGCTCGCCTCCGCTGCTGACTCGGTCACCGACGAGCAGACGAAGACGTTCCTCGACATCTACAACAACAAGGCGAAGCCGCTCCCGCTGGTCCCCGCCGAGGACCAGTTCGAGTCCACGGTCGGCAAGGCGATGAACGACATGTTCGCCAAGATCGCCACCGGCGGTTCGGTGTCCGACAGCGACATCAAGACCGCGCTCAAGACCGCCCAGGACCAGGTGTCCCAGGCGAACGGCTGATCGAGCCAGGAGGCCCGGGTCGCGTCCGACAGGACGCGCCCGGGCCTCCACCCCTCAGGTCCACGGCCCGACCACCCGGGTGGACGACCTGCGGTTCCGCACCCGGCCATGCGCCGGGGGTGAGCCGATCGGCTCACGCATGCCGCGCCTCCCGACCGCTGCCACGGTCCGCGCGAAGCACCCGATCCCCTTCCTGCCGAAAGGCCCCCGCTCATGTCCACCTCGGTCCTGCCTGACTCCGAGCGCATCGACCTGACCCACACGAAGGCCCCGACGACGTCGGGCCGTCCGCCAGGTCGGAAGCGCAAGACCCACTGGCTGCCCTACGCGCTCGTCGCCCCGGCCATCCTCTTCGAGCTGCTGATCCACATCGTGCCGATGCTCACCGGCATCTGGATCTCGTTCATCCAGCTCACCAAGTACTTCATCGCGAACTGGGGCGCCGCTCCGTTCGCCGGGCTGCGCAACTACTCGGTCGTCGTCGACTTCAACCAGGCGATCGGCCAGGGCGTCCTCAACTCGTTCCTCATCACCTGCGCCTTCACGGTGCTCGTGGTCGGGCTCTCGTGGAGCTTCGGCATGGCCGCCGCGGTCGCGCTGCAGAAGCCGTTCCGGGGCCGCGGGCTCTTCCGCACGCTCTTCCTCGTGCCCTACGCGCTGCCGATGTACGCCGGCATCATCACCTGGAAGTTCATGTTCCAGCGTGACTCGGGTGCGATCAACCACATCCTGGTCGACCAGCTGCACCTGTTCGGCGGCCAGGGACCGTTCTGGCTGATCGGCTCGAACGCCTTCGTCTCGGTCGTCGTCGTGGCGATCTGGAAGACCTGGCCGTTCGCGTTCCTGATGCTCATGGCGGGCCTGCAGTCCGTGCCGAACGACGTGTACGAGGCGGCTTCGGTCGACGGCGCGAAGCCCTTCCGCCAGTGGCGCTCGATCACCCTGCCGATGGTGCGTCCGGTCAACGTGACGCTCGTGCTCGTGATGTTCCTCTGGACGTTCAACGACTTCAACACGCCGTTCGTCCTGTTCGGCTCGACCGCCCAGCCCCCGGCCGCGGACCTGCTGAGCTTCCACATCTACAACGCGTCGTTCATCACCTGGAACTTCGGCTCCGGTGCCGCGATGAGCGTCCTGCTCCTCATCTTCCTGCTCATCGTCACGGGCATCTACCTCGCCGTGACCAACCGGAGGTCCGTCCGTGCGTGAGACAGTCGGCGCCAAGTCCTTCAAGGTCGTGACCCTGGTCGTCCTGACCCTGTTCACGGTCGTCCCGCTCTACGTGATGATCACCACGGCCATCAAGCCGCTCGGTGACGTGCAGAACGACTTCACGTGGATCCCGACGCACATCACCCTGCAGCCGTTCATCGACATGTGGTCGACGGTCCCGCTCGGGCAGTACTTCATCAACTCCCTGGTGGTCTGCACCGTCGCGACGGTGTTCTCGCTGATCATCGCGACCTTCGCCGCCTACGGTGTCTCGCGCTGGAACTTCAAGGGCAAGAGCACCTTCACCACCGCGGTGCTCTCCACCCAGATGTTCCCCGGCGTGCTGTTCCTGCTCCCGCTGTTCCTCATCTTCACGAACCTCGGGAACGCGCTCGGCATCCAGCTCGTCGGGTCGTGGCTCGGCCTGATCATCACCTACCTGACGTTCACGCTGCCGTTCTCGATCTGGATGCTCGCGGGCTACTTCGAGACCATCCCGCGGGAGCTCGACGAGGCCGCGATGGTGGACGGCTCCGGACCGATGGGCGCCCTGTTCCGGGTGATCCTGCCGTCCGCCCGTCCGGGCCTCGTCGCGGTCGGCATCTACTCGTTCATGACGGCATGGGGCGAGGTGCTCTTCGCCTCGGTGATGACGAACGGCAACGGGCAGACGCTCGCGGTCGGTCTGCAGCAGTACTCGACGCAGACGAACGTGTACTGGAACCAGATCATGGCGGCGTCGCTCGTCGTGTCGATCCCGGTCGTGATCGCGTTCCTCATCGTGCAGCGCCAGTTCGTCGCCGGTCTGACGGCCGGTGCGGTGAAGTAGGCAGGACCGCCTGACGGGGGGGGGGGGGGGGGGGGGGGCCCCCCCCCCCCCCCCGCCTCCCGTCCGTGCGTGCGCCGGTGCACACGCGGCGTGCGCTGGTGCGCGCGGCGTGCGTGTGCCGAGACTCGGCGGTGCGGACGGTTTCGCGCCGCCGGAGCCACGACGGTGTCCGCCGGGGCGAGACTCGGCGGCCGGAACCGGGACAGGATGGGACCATGAGCGAGCCACGCGGGCGGCAACTGCTGCCGGGACAGACCAGCCGAGTGCACGTGTACGACGTCGAGAGCCGGACGAGCCGGATCGTGTTCGAGTCGAGCACCCTGCTCGTCGAGGCGCCGAACGTGCTGCACGACGGCACCCTCGTGCTGAACGGCGGCGGCGACCTCTGGCTGCTGCGGCTCCCTGCCGACGGTGACGCCGTCGTCGACGAGACCGCACTCGTGCGCGTCCCGATGCCCGGCGTCCCCGAGATCAACAACGACCACGTGCTCGACCCCTCGGGCCCGTCCGTCGTGGTGAGTGCTCGCGACGGAGACCTGTACCGGGTGCCGGTGCCGGCCGGGGGAGCGGCGGCGACCCTCACCGACGTCACCACCGCCCTGCCGGTCGTCCGGAAGTTCTACCTGCACGGCATCTCGCCGGACGGGGAGACCCTCGCGGCGATCGTCGGGGAGCGCACCGAGGAGGGCGTCTGGACCACCGACGTCGCCCTCGTCGACCCCGCCACCGGGGACCCGACGTTCCTCACCCGCGACGAGCACCCCGACGACGGTGTCTCGTTCGCCGGGGAGGTGCTCGTGTGGAACTCGGAGCGGTTCACGCCGGGCACCGCGCAGCTCGTCGTGCTCTGGCCCGGCGCGACCGACCCGGTGCGACTCACGAACGACGATCGGGTGAACTGGTTCCCGCACGTCTCGCCGGACGGGGCACACCTGCTCTACCTGTCGTACGAGCCCGGCGTGCAGGGGCACCCGGCCGACCACCGGGTGGAGCTCCGGCTCCTGCCGGGTTCGCTCGTGCGCGGTGCCCGGATCGCCGTCCAGCCGGAGACCCTCGTCACGCTCGACGGCGGGCAGGGGACCGTGAACGTGCCGCCGTGGTCGCAGGACTCCCGCTGGTTCGCGTACTGCGACTACCCGGTGGCGCCGTAGGGCCGCGACGTCGCCGCGGTGCCGCGACGCCGCGACGCCGCCGCGACCTCACGCGCTGAGCGACAGTTCACGCGCTCGGTGGTCCGTGAACTGTCGCCCAGCGCGAAACACCGGCTGCGCCGCCGGCCGGGCTAGACCTCGCGCACCTGGCCCTGCTTGATGTGCAGCCGGCGCTCGGCCCGCTTCGCCACCCACGAGTCGTGCGTGACGATGACGACGGTGAGCCCGCGCTCCCGCCACTGCTTCTCGATGAGCCCCATGATCTCGTCACGGGTCGCCTCGTCGAGCGCGCCGGTCGGCTCGTCCGCCAGCAGCACGCTCGGGTTCTTGACCAGCGCCCGGGCGATCGCCACGCGCTGCTGCTGCCCGCCCGAGAGCTCCGCCGGCAGGTGGTCAAGTCGTTCGCCGAGCCCGACCTCCCGGAGCGCGGCGGTCGCCCGCTCGCGGATCTCCACCCGTGATCGGTTCGCGAGGGACCCGGCGAACGCGGTCTCGACGTTCTCCAGCGCGGTCAACGTCGGGATGAGGTTGAAGCTCTGGAAGACGAAGCCGATCTCGGTGGCGCGCAGGTTCGTCAGCGCCCCGTCCCCGAGCTTCGCGACGTCCTGGTCGCCGAGCAGCACGCTCCCGGCACTCGGCCGATCGAGCGCGCCGAGCATCTGCAGCAGCGTCGACTTGCCGCCGCCCGTCGGGCCCTGGACCGCCACGAGCTGCCCCTGCGGGATGGTCAGGTCGACGTTCGTCAACGCGGTGACGGTCCGGTTCTTCTGCTTGTACGTCTTGCTCACGTTCTTCAGGGCGTAGATGGGCCGGGAGGCGCGGCTCGCCTCCGCCGCGGAGGGCGCGGTGTCGATTCTGGTCACGGGTGCTCCTGTCGGTTCCGGGGTCGCTCGGGTGTGGTCGGGCGTGCCCGACGTGGGGGTCGTGCCGGTGGTCGGTCCGGGCATCAGGCCACGCTCCGCAGCGCCTCGGCGGGACGGAGCCGGCTCGCGCGCCAACCGCCGAGTGCGCCGGCGATGAGGCCGCCGAGGACGGCGAGGCCGATCGCGAGCAGGATGACCTCGACCGTGACCGGGGCGTGCAGGACGACGTCGGTCGTCGAGGCCGTGCTCGCGCCGCCGCCGAACCCACCGGCCGGGGCACCGCCGGTCGTGCCGCTGCCGGCCGCCGCGGTCGCCGCACCGCCGGGCATCCCACCGCCCATGCCGCCGCGGGTGGTCCCGGAGGAGGCGCTCGCCGAGATCGTCGGCGAGATGACGTTCACCACGAGGATGCCGATGAGGCCCACCGCCGCACCGATCACGCCGCCGATGACGCCCTGCACGAGCGACTCGCCCGCGACCTGTCGCGTGATGCGGCCGTTCGACCACCCGATCGCCTTGAGGGTGCCGAACTCCCGGGTGCGGCGGGTGACGCCGGAGATCGTGAAGAGGATCGCGATGAGGAACGCCGCCGCGAGGACGACGATCGAGAGCCAGGTGCCGAGGTTCGAGACGAGGCTCGACGCGGTGCTCAGCGACCCCGAGACGCTCGACGCGAGGTCGGACTCGGTCGACACCGTGGCGCTGGTGAGCTGCTTCTGCAGGGCGGTCTTGATCGTGCCGACGTCGGCGGACGACGTCGCCGAGACGTAGATCGAGGTGACCTTGCCGTCCAGGTCGGCCAGTGCCTGCGCGGTGTCCAGCGGGATGTACGTGTTCGAACCGGTGGTCGACGACGAGCCGGTGGACGACACGATGCCGATGACCGTGAAGTCCTTCCCTCCGATGGAGACGGTGTCGCCGACGGCCTTCGACTCGCTCTTCGCGTAGGTGGCGTCGAGCACGACGACGTCCTTGCCGGCGTCCTTCGCCGTGAACGTGCGGCCCGTCGTGAGCTCCGTGCTCGTGAGCGGCCCGACCGTGTCGCCCGACACCGGGATGCCGGTGACGGTGAACGAGTCGACGCTGAACGAGCCGCCGCCGAAGCCGCCGCCCTCGCCGCCGCTCGGCGGCCCCTGCTGTGCCCCGGTGCCGCTGCTGCTGTCGCTCGAGCTGCTGCTGCTCGAGCTGCTGTCCGACTGCTGCTGCACCTGGCCGGAGAACGTGCTGTTCTCGAGGGTCAGGACACCGGTTGCGGCCTTCACCCCGCTCGTGCTCGTGACGGTCTCGACGTCGGTGGCGCTCAGCGTGCTCGACCCGCGGGACACGGCGAGGCGGGACTGCGAGAGGTCGGTCGATCCGCTGCTGCTGCCGGAGCTGCCCTGGCTGCCGAAGTCGAAGCTCGGGCGGCCCGTGGCGGAGCCGGTCGGGGTCTCGGTCTTCGTCACGGTGATGTCCGTGCCGACGCCGTAGACCGACTGCAGCACGCTCGCCTGCGCGGCCTTCACGCCGCCCGCGATCGAGGACACGATGACCACGAGGGCGATGGCGAGCGCCATGCCGATCGCGATGATGACGGTCTGCTTCTTGCGGTTCGTGAGTTCGCGCCTGAGGTAGGTCAGGAACATGGTTCTCCTCGGTGTTGGGGTCGAGGCGACCGTAGGGAGGCAGTCGATGAGCGGCGCTGCCGGATCCGAAGAACTTCCGATGAAGCCTCAGCCGGCGTCACCGTAGGTGCGGCGCAGGTGCTCGGCGTAGCCGCCGGGCGTCCGGCCGTCGAACCGGCCGCTCGTCACCACGGGGAGCGCCGTCGTCGCTCGGACGTCGAAACCGAGGGCACGCGCCCGTCCGACCAGCCGGACGTCCTCGTGCTCGGGCACCGGGTCGAAGCCGCCCAGCGTCAGGCAGACGTCGCCGCGGACCCCGAGGTTGGCGCCGTGCACGTGGCCGAGCGTCGACCCCGGCGGGTGCGCGTGCACCCACCGGGCGAGCACCACGGGGTCGAGGTCGACCGGGTCCGGGACGACCGCCCCCACCAGGACGTGCGCGCCGTCGTCGTGGGCGCCGACCTGCTGCACGAGCCACCCCGGGTCGACCCGGGAGTCCGCGTCCGTGTGCGCGGTCCACCGTTCGGCCGGCGGCGGACCGCTCGCGAGGGCCCTGCCGGTCCCGACCGCCCGGGCACGCCCGACGCCGACGTGCGCGGTCTCCACGACGTCCAGGCGCACCGCGTGCCAGAGCGGGTCCGCGGCGACGGTCGACCGGAGGACCGCCGCCGTGGTGTCCGAACAGCCGTCGAGCACCACCGTGACGGCGACGCCCACCCCGGGGTGCACCCGCCCGAGGACCCGGATCGCGTCGGCGAGGGCCAGGACGCACCCGGCGACCCCGTCCTCCTCGTCGTGGGCGGGGACGATGACGTCGATGCGTCCGGGCAGCGTCACGGCGTCAGGCCCTCGACCGCGGCGACGGAGCGCACCGCGGGTCCGGGGAGGACGCTCAGCACGAAGTCCTCCTCGACGTGCCGGACGAGCGCCGGACGCGGCCACCGCTCGGCGATGCGGGCATCGACGGCGTCGCCCGAGGTCACCGCGTCGTCGTCGGGGTGCCGCCAGTGGCAGGCGACGAGGACCCCGTCGTCGTCGAGCGACCCGAGGACCCGGTCGATCGTCGCGTCGAGGTCCGCCGGCGACAGGTAGTAGCCGACCTCGGAGACCACGACGAGGTCCCACCGGCCGTCCGGCCACTCCGAGGGCAGCGCGGCCTGGACGAAGCGGGCCGCCGGGGCGCGCAGCCGTGCGCGGATGAGGGGCGCAGCCGCGATGTCCGTCCCGAGGACGTCGTCGGCACGTTCGGTCAGCGCCGCGGTGAGGACCCCCGTCGCGCACCCGAGCTCGAGCGCCGACCGGTAGCGCTCGCGGGGGAGCGCCGCCAGGGTCACGGCACGCTTCCGCCGCTCGTACCAGGAGCCGTCGAAGTCCCACCCCTCGGGCTTCCGGTCGTAGTGGGCGTCGAACGATGCGCGGGAGCGCGAGGCCGGAGCGTCGGTCACGGCGAAGAACCACTCGGTCGACCGGAGGTGGTGCGCGGCGTGCCGGGCGTCGACGACGGCCTCGTCGCCCGGTGCCGGCGACAGCGGACGGGTCTGCGACGGGTACGCGTCGAGCGCCGCACGCTTCCGGTCGAGCACGGCCGGCGGGAGCACCAGCGCGCGGGCACGGTCCCACGGCGCCGCGGGGGCGGCCGGGTCGTCCCAGTGCCAGGCCCACACCGGGTACTCGAGCAGGCGTGCTCCGGGTGTTCCCGCGACGACGTCCGCCGCCACCTCGCCGGCGATCCGGTGGTCCCGGTGCCCGTCCCCGCGCCACGGTGCGACGACCAGAACGGGACCGTCGACCGCTGCGAGTCGCTCGGTGAGCGCCGCCCGGAGCACGTCCGGGTGCTCGCGCAGTCCGCCGTCGGGGACGCCCAGGACCGAGGCGCTCGCCGCGGGGTCGAGCAGCCGCACCGCCGCACGGAACTCGGCGTCCCGCACCGTGCGCAGTCGCTCGGGCGAGGTCGTCGGGGAGTGCGGGTGCGATCCCTCGCCCCGGGTCGCGAGGAGCACGTGCACGGGGATGCCGGCGTCCGCCGCGGAGGCGATGAGCCCGCCGGCACCGAGGGTCTCGTCGTCGGGGTGCGGTGCGACGACCACGACCGCGGCGAGGCCGTCGAGCCGGACGGGGAGCGGGTCGACCGACCGCAGGAACGTCGTCCAGTCCTCGGGGTCGGTGCCCGGTTCACGGTGGTCGAACGTCACCACGCGACACCGCCGTCCTCGACCACGATCCGGCCGATGCGGGCGAGGTCCCGGTCGCCGTGGTCCTGCAGGACGTAGAGCTCGAGGTCGGCGACCCGTGCCGCGACCGACGCGTCCGCGGTCAGGGGAGCGGGGCCGAGGGTGCGGACGACCCGTTCCCGGACGGCGTCGACGGAGCGGCGGACGCGGGAGCGCACCACCTGGGCGAGCAGCACCCACTCGCGGTCCGTCGTGGCGTCGGGGCCGGGGTCGTCGATGCGGGCGGCGGCGTCGGCGAGGGCGTCCTCGGCGTCCGCGAGGTCCGCGACGGTCGCACCGAGGGCGACCTGCAGGAGTTCGGACCCCCGGTGCTCGGCGGCGCGGTCGCGCAGGAGGCGGGCGAGTCCGACGGCACCGCCCCACCAGCACGCGGCGACGCCGATCCCGCCCCACGCGAACCCGGGGCGTGCGGTGTACCACCCGGGCTCGCCGACGGGTGTCGCACGCACCCCGGCGAAGTCGACCGGGCCACTCGGCACGTCCGGCATGCCCCGGGCGACCCAGGCCTCGTCGTGCACGGTGACGCCGTCCTGACGGAGGTCGACGGCGAACAGCTGCCGGTCCTCGCCGACGTGCGCCGTGACGAGGGCGTGCGAGAGGACGGACGCGAGCGAGCACCACGGCTTCGTCCCGTGGAGCAGGACCGAGCCACCCGAGCCGGTGCCGACCGAGCCGGCGCCGACCGGGCCGGTGCCGCCCGCTCCGGCTCCCTCCGCGGTCGCGGTGAGCCGCAGCCCCGGCGCCTCGGCAGCGAAGACGCCCCACGTCGAGCCCTCCGGCGCGGTGGCACCGGCCTGCGCCAGGATCGCGAGGGCGTCGAGGTGCGGCTCCACGGCACGGGCGAGGGCGACGTCGGCCGCCGCGACCGCGGCGAGGGCTGCGAAGGACCCACCGGCCGTGCCCGCGGACAGCAGGGGCGCCGTCGCGGCGACCGCAGGCACCGACGCGAGCCGGTCCGACGGGGCCGAGCCGCGCCTCCAGGACCCGGCCGCGACCCGTGCGGAGTCCTCGACCCCGTCGGCGTCGACGGAACGGGCGGAGGCCGGCCAGGCCGAGGATCGGAGCATGGCGGCCACGGTACGGAGCGGCCGCCGAGTGCCTGCTCGGGAATCCACAGAGCGCCGAGGGCCGCTCCACAGACGGCTCATAGGAAACTCTCGATACTCGAAGACGTGACCATCTCCCAGCCTGCAGCAGCCCCGCGCCTCACGCGTGCCGACGGAACCCCGTTGCGCATCCTCGTCGTCGACGACGAGGCCAGCCTCACCGACCTGTTGTCCATGGCGCTCCGCTACGAGGGCTGGGACGTCAAGAGCGCCAACGGCGGCCAGGACGCGCTGAGCACGGCGCGCGAGTGGAAGCCGGACGCGATGGTGCTCGACGTGATGATGCCGGACCTCGACGGCCTGCAGGTCCTCAGCCGGCTGCGGCAGAACAACGACGACACCCCGGTGCTGTTCCTCACCGCGAAGGACTCCGTCGAGGACCGCGTCACCGGTCTCACCGCGGGCGGCGACGACTACGTCACGAAGCCGTTCTCGCTGGAGGAGGTCGTGGCACGGCTCCGCGGACTCATCCGCCGCTCGCAGATCTCGATCTCCGAGGCCGGCGACTCGCGCATCGTCGTGGGTGACCTGGTGCTCGACGAGGAGTCGTACGAGGTGTCCCGTGCCGGCCGGCCGATCGAGCTGACCGCCACCGAGTTCGAGCTCCTCCGGTTCCTCATGCGCAACCCCCGCCGCGTGCTGTCCAAGGCGCAGATCCTCGACCGCGTGTGGTCGTACGACTTCGGCGGCAAGTCCTCGGTCGTCGAGATCTACATCTCCTACCTGCGCAAGAAGATCGACGCGGGCGAGACCCCGATGATCCACACCGTGCGCGGCGTCGGGTACGTCATCAAGCCCACCGCGTGAGGTCGGCCGCGTGACGCTCCGTCGACGGCTGGTCCTCAGCATCGTCGCCCTCGTCGTGGCCGTCAGCGCGGTGATCGGCGCGGGCAGCATCATCGCGCTCGCGTCCATCCAGACGGGTGCGATCGACAGCCAGCTCTCGAAGGCGACCGACCGCGCGAGCACCAAGTTCGGCGAGGGGCAGCAGAACCCGAACGGCCAGCGCCCGAACGACGACGCCCTGCAGCCGCTCGGCCAGGCCGCCGGGACCCTCACCGCCTACTACTTCTCCGGGGGCGGTGCCGGCGGCATCGTCCTCACCGACAACAGCTCGCGGCTGCAGCTCTCCGCGACACAGCTCGACCGCCTGGGCACCGTGAAGGTCGGCGTCGACCCCGCGACGATCGACCTCGGCGGGACCCTCGGGCGCTACCGGGTCGCCGCCGTGCAGGTCGACAACCCGGTGCTCGGCAACGCCGTCCTCGTCGTCGGGCTCCCGATGTCGCCGGTGTACGAGAGCGTCCGGTCGCTGCTCGTCGTCGTGATCGTCGTCGTCGTGGCCGCCCTGGTCGCCGCGTCCGTCGTCGCCGCGGTCGTCGTCCGACGGTCCCTGCGGCCGCTCGAGCGGGTGGCGGAGACCGCGTCGACCGTGGCCCGGATGCCGCTCGAGCGGAGCGACGCACTGCAGGACGTCCGCGTCCCCGACACCGATCCACGCACCGAGGTCGGACGCGTCGGCAGCGCCTTCAACCGCATGCTCGGGCACATCGCCGGTGCCATGCAGGCCCGCGAACGCTCGGAGCAGAAGGTCCGGCAGTTCGTCGCCGACGCCTCGCACGAGCTGCGCACCCCGCTCGCCTCGGTGCGTGGGTACGCCGAGCTGACCCGCCGGATGGGCGGCGACCTGCCGAAGGACGTCGTCTACGCGATGGGTCGCATCGAGTCCGAGTCCGTCCGCATGACGAGCATGGTCGAGGACCTGCTGCTCCTCGCCCGGCTCGACGAGGGCCGCGAGATCCAGTTCGACGACGTCGACCTGACCGGGCTCGTGCTCGACGCGGTGAACGACGCGCATGCGGCCTCGCCGGACCACCCGATCGAGGTGGACGTCCCGTCGACCCCGGTGACGGTCGTCGGTGACGCGGCACGCCTGCACCAGGTGATCGTCAACCTCGTCACGAACGCCCGCACCCACACCCCCGACGGCACCCGCATCACGGTCGGGATCGCGCCGTCGACCACGGGCACCGGTGTCGACCTGACCGTGCGGGACACCGGGCAGGGCATCGACCCGGAGTTCCTGCCGAAGCTGTTCGAACGGTTCGCGCGTGCCGACAGCTCGCGGTCCCGCACCGCGGGCTCGACCGGGCTCGGGCTCGCCATCGTCGACGCGGTCGTGCAGGCGCACGGCGGGTCCGTGGACGTGACGAGCGAGCCGGGCGACACCGTCTTCACCGTGCACCTGCCGGCCGAGCGGCCCGCTGGCGCGGACTGGTCGACGACACCCGAGGTGGCTCCGGCGAGCAGCTGACGGACGGGAGGCGCGGGTCGGGCCGGCACCGCGCCTCCTGTCCGGTGGGCGGTCCGGTCCGGGCCGGGTCCCGGTGCCGGTGGGCGGTCCGGGCTGTCCGCCTGGTGCGGTGGTGGGGCCCCGGCGGGTGCGGCGGCCGGGTCCTCCGCCTGGGGCGGTGGTTGGTCGGGGGCGTCTCGCCGTGCTACAGTTCTCGAAGCCAAAGACCGCCGGTTGTCGTGCTGCTCGCAGCGTGACCGAAGGTCCTCACTCGTGAGGCAGCCCGCGCAGGTGTTCCGAACCTCTCCTTCCGTTCGCGGGGGAGCAGCTCCGAGCCTCTGCGCCGGAGCTTTTTTCATGTGGTGGGGCTGTGCTTGCCACAGCCACGGACCTGGGGCTAGCCGGCAAGAACCCCAAGGAGAACCATGGCGAACAAGGAAGCTGCGGTCGCCGAGCTCACGGAGTCCTTCCGTAGCTCGAACGCCGTTCTGCTCACCGAGTACCGCGGTCTCACGGTCGCGCAGCTCAAGGAGCTCCGCAACTCGATCCGTGAGCACGCCACGTACGCCGTGGTGAAGAACACGCTGACCAAGATCGCGGCGAACAACGCCGGCATCTCGTCGTTCGACGACGAACTCGCCGGTCCGTCCGCTCTCGCCTTCGTCCACGGTGACACCGTCGCCGTCGCGAAGTCGCTGCGTGCATTCGCCAAGGCGAACCCTCAGCTCGTGGTGAAGGGTGGTTACTTCGACGGTAACCCGCTCTCCGCGACCGAGGTGGACAAGCTCGCCGACCTCGAGTCCCGTGAAGTCCTGCTCGGCAAGCTCGCCGGCGCCTTCAAGGCCTCGCTGTTCGGTGCTGCGTACCTGTTCCAGGCACCCCTCTCGCAGGCCGTCCGCACCGTGGACGCCCTGCGCGAGAAGCAGGAGTCCGCGGCCTGATCCGGCACGCGTTCCACAACCACACGATCTAGCTAGTAGTAGGAGAAAATCATGGCGAAGCTTTCGCAGGACGAGCTCATCGAGGCCTTCAAGGAGCTCACGCTCATCGAGCTCTCGGACTTCGTGAAGAAGTTCGAAGAGGTCTTCGAGGTCACCGCGGCCGCCCCGGTCGCCGCTGCCGCTCCGGCCGCCGCTGGCGCCCCGGCCGAGGCCGCTGAGGAGAAGTCGGAGTTCGACGTCGTCCTCAAGTCCGCTGGTGACAAGAAGATCCAGGTCATCAAGGAGGTCCGTGGCCTGACGTCGCTCGGCCTCGGTGAGGCCAAGGCGCTCGTCGAGACCGCCGACGCCAAGATCCTCGAGGGTGTCAACAAGGAGACGGCCGACAAGGCGAAGGAGGCCCTCGAGGCCGCCGGCGCCACGATCGAGCTCGCGTAGTCTCGACCGTTCGGTCACGAAGGCCGCTGCCCCTCGGGGCGGCGGCCTTCGTCGCGTGCGGGGCCGGGCGGCGGCCGGTGCGGCTTCGCCGAGTCTCGGCTGGGCGGACAGTTTCGCGCCGGAGTGGCCGCGAAAGTGTCCGCGTGGACGAGTCTCGCGCGGTCACAGGAGCACCCCGTGTGCGCGGAAGAGCGCGCGGAAGCGGTCCGCCTCGAGCAGGTGCCACCACGTCACCCGGATGACCGTCATCACTCCGGGGTGCATGCGGATCCGATCCTCGCGGAGCTTCTCCTGCCACAACGCGTCGTGCGGTGAACGGTTCCCGAGCATCGCGGGATCGCCGTACTTCTGCTTGCCGTCGAACTCGACGACGACTCCGATGTCCGGGAGCCAGAAGTCCACACGGTCGACGCGCGCCCCGGTCCGGAACTCCTGCTGCGCTTCGATCGATCGGACGCCGAGCTGGACGAGCCGGATCGCGGTGAATGACTCGCCGACCGACTCGTGCCGGGGATCCAGCGCCGTCGAGACGAGTCTTGCCCGACGCGATCCGCGACTCGGGCCGTCCGGGAGCGCATCGGTGAACCGGACGACATCGAGCTGACCCGACCGGACTGCGGAGTCGATCGCCACTGCCGCCACGTGCGGCTCCAGCGTGGTCGCGAGGAGCACGGCGGTGGAGACCGCATCGGCGACCGGGACGCCGTCGAAGCGCTCGGGAGCTCGGTCGGGCACCCCAGCCCCGCTCTGTGCGCCGTGTCGAACGACGCCCGCCCGGTGTTCGACACCGTGGAGCGTCCCGTCGATGACGTGCACTCGATCCGTGATGCCACCGATGAGGGGCCAGCCGTGGATCAGCGCGGCGGTCTGGTGCGAGAAGGTGACCGATCCTGACAGCTCCGGAGCGATCGCCCAGGCACGGATGAGGTGGCGGTCTGCGGGCTCCGAAGCCGCCCAGACGTCCGTTGCGACGTAGACCGAAGCGCGAAGGCGCACGAGTTTGCCGGCGGCGTGGAGGCGTCTGAGCCGGCGGCCCTCTGACGGGTCGGCTGCGCGCGCACGGAGGAGTGGTGGGCGAGTTCGGCGGTAATGCATGCCGGGATGCTCGCGCGTTCCGAGAGCCCACCCGCGCGCATCTGCCCTCGCTGTGGACGGCCTGGCGTGTCCAGCGGGTTGTGCGGGAGTGCCGAGACTCGGGCGGGGGGGGGGGGGGGGGGGGGGCGCGCCGCCCGCGCCCGGGCGGGGGCGCCCCGCGCGCGGCGCCCCCCCCCCCCCCCCCCCCGGGCCGCGGCCG
>NZ_JBFPFM010000041.1:0-27190 GCF_047977705.1 Curtobacterium sp. LFS084 | reverse complement strand
GGTGCGGGCCGCGCGGGCTTGAGGCGGGCGCGCGCCGCGCGGGCGCGGGGTGAGCGCGCGCCGCGCGGGCTCGAGGTCGCACGAACTGCCGCCCATACTTCTTCCGGGCGGCAGTTCGCGCGACCGGGGCGGAACGGGCGCGGCGGGTCGTGCGACCTCGGGGAGCGCCAGGGATCACCGCGTGTGCATGTTCCGACACCGCGCCGGTTGATCGACGGGTGCGATGTCGCACGATGCGCCGGCATCCGATCTGCGTGCATGAGCCGACAATGCGCCGCTCGATCGATGCCCACAACGTCGCACCGTGCTCGCGCATCGAAGTGGGCGGCACGGCGGCATCGGGCTACGCGTACGACGAAACGCCGCGCTGCCCCGGAGGGTGCGCGGCGTCGTCATCGAGCCTGGGTCAGGCGGACTTGTTCTGGTCCTGTTGGGGTTCGAACTCGTCGTCTTCTTCGAGCTGGTCATCACCGTATTGGTCTGCCCAGCGGTCGATGTAGGAGTTCTCATCCGAGTGTTGCCCGGCGGAGAGCTCGCGTTCGAGCGCACCGTAGTTCGTCTCCGGGCTGAAGTACTTCAGTTCCCGGGCGACCTTGGTGTGCTTCGCCTTCTGACGGCCGCGCCCCATGCGTGACCCCCTCGTGATCGGCTCTGGTCCGGTCCTGGCGGGAGAGGAGTCACCCGGGGAACCGAACGGTTTCGTGGTTTGAAATCTGCCGATCACTCTACCATGTACCCCGATCTGGACGTCGCCGCGACGGCCCCGCCCTCAGCAGAATCGAAGTGATGACAGACGACGCGCAGGCCCCGGCCGACCAGCACGCCCGGGTCGTGGTGATCGGCGCGGGTCAGGCCGGTCTCTCGGTGGGATACCACCTCCGTCGGCTCGGGCTGGCGCCGGGGAGCGACCTGGTGCTGCTCGACCGGGCGCCCGCGACGGGAGGAGCGTGGCAGTTCCGGTGGGAGGCCCTCCGTCTCGGAGCAGCGCACCGCGTGCACGACCTGCCGGGGATGAACGCGATGGGCCTCCGGTTCGACGACGCCGATCGGTCGCGGCCGGCCCGGGACGTCGTCGGCGAGTACTACCGACGCTTCGAGCAGTACTACGACCTGCGCGTGCGGCGGCCGGTCGCGGTGACCTCCGTGTCGCGCATCGCGGACACCACCGGATCCTCGGCCGGACTGTGCGTCACCGTCCGCAGTGCCGACGGGGGGTCGAGCCGGATCGGCGCGGACGTCGTGGTGAACGCCTCGGGGACGTGGGGCACGCCCTTCGTCCCCTGGTACCCGGGCCGGGACGTCTTCCGCGGTCGGCAGGTGGACACGACGGAGTACCGCAGTGCGGCGGAGTTCGCCGGGCAGGACGTGGTGGTGGTCGGGGGCGGGACGAGTGCCATCGGCTTCCTGCTCGAGCTCGACGGCGTGGCTGCTCGGACGCGGTGGTTCACGCGTCGCCCGGTGGCGTGGTCCGAGGCGGCGGCGCTCGACGTCGAGTCCGCGGTCGCGGCGGTGGACGAGCAGGACCGCGCTGCCCGGGCGGGGGAGACCCTGCCGAGCATCGTGTCCGGCACCGGGGTCCCGATCTCGCGCCGGATCCGTGCGGGACTCGACCGCGGTGTCCTCCGGGATTCGCCGATGTTCGCGCGACTCGACGAGACCGGTGTCGTCACGGCCGACGGCGAGCACGTGCACGCCGACGCCGTGATCTGGGCCACGGGGTTCCGCGCGGACCTGCGGCACCTCGCGCCGTTGCATCTGCGGACTGCCGCCGGCGGGATCGTGGTCGAGGACGGGCGCTCGGTCGACGAGCCGCGGCTCTTCCTCGCGGGGTACGGGCCGCAGGCGTCGACGATCGGCGCGAACCGGGCCGGCCGGAGGATCGCTCGGCAGGTGATGGACGTCCTCGCGGACGACTCCGACGGGCAGGCTGCGCACGCCGACTGATCACGCACGGCCTGGCCGCACGCCGACTGATCACGCACGGCCTGGCCGCGCACCGACTGACCTCGCACCAACTGGCCGCGCACGGTGCTGTGTCGTCGGCCGGGCGCGGCGCTGCTCGCTCGGTGCGAGGTTGTAGTGCCGCACCGAGCGGGCAACCCCGCACGGGATGGGGAAGGTCGCACGGTGCGAGGGCGTGGTTCGGGCTCGCGGCGGCGGTGCGCACGGTGCTGTGTTGTTGGCCGGGTGCGGCGCTGCTCGCTCGGTGCGAGGTTGTAGCGCCGCACCGGGCGGGCAACCCCGCACGGGATGGGGAAGGTCGCGGCACGCGCGCGTCAGGCGGGGAGGGGCTCCTCGACGCCGCGGCGCCGGCGCGAGGCCCGTAGGACCACGGCGTCGAGCGAGAAGCGACCCGGCCCGGTCAGCGCCACCGCGAGGGACGCCACCGCGAGGACCAGGACGTACTCGAACCCGCCGTCCTGCGAGTAGAACCCCGCGGACGCGTGTGCGAGCAGCCCGGCCACGACCATGTCGACGGCCAGGAGCACGCCGACGACCCGCGTCAGGACACCGAGCACGAGCAACACGCCCCCGACGAGCTCGAGTCCGGCGACGAGGGGCGCCGCGACGTCGGCGAGCGGGACGCCCATGCCGGAGAAGCCCTGGGACACGGAGCCGAGTCCCTGCGCGAACTTCTGGGCGCCGTGCGCGATGAACACCACGCCGAGGACGATGCGGAGCGCGGTCAGGCCGATGGAGGTCGATGTCGTTCGCATGCCGCCGACCGTAACCGGTGACGCGTCATCGTTCACCCCCGTGCGGGGGACTTCCCGGACATCGCCAGAACATGCCCAGGCCCGGGTCCGCCGAAACGCGGACCCGGGCCTGGGCGGTCCCGTCAGGAGTCGGCGCCGCGCCCGGTCTGCTGCTGCAGGCGGTCGATCTGCTCCGAGGCCTCGGCCTTGGTGAGGTCGGCGGGGAGTTCCTCGCCGGCCTCGCGGGCGAGGGTGTCGAGGTAGCTGCGCTGCGGCCCGGTCATGGGCTCGTCGCCGGTGACCCACTGCTCCGGGTCCTTGCTGGCGTCGGTGCTGGGGTCGGGTCGGGCTCCGCCGAGCGTCTCGGGCTGGTCGGTGCGGTCGTCGGTCGGGTCTGCGTCACTCATGGCACGGACGCTACGCCGCGCCGCCGACCGGAACGCCCACGGTGGCGTCCCCCGGACACCGGCAGCACGACGACCCGGACGTCGACGCGGACACCGGTCAGCACCCCGACCCGGACGTCGACACGGACACCGGCTCGCACGACGATCCGGACCCGACGGCAGGACTCATCACACGCCCCGCGCCCGACGCGACGGAACGACCGCGCGCTCAGTCCGCGACCGCGGTGTACCGCACCAGGTCCGGCCCCACCGAACTCACCGCGATCGGCACCGAACGGCCGTCGCGGCGGATCCAGATCGTCGCGGCCCGCTCGTCGATCCGTTCGACCTCGTGCAGGGTGCCGTCGATCAGGACGGCAGCGCTGACCGACACGGACCCGGTGGCTGCGCGCGGGGGCAGCCCCACGACGTCGTCACCGAAGGCCGGGTACCGCCCGGGCGACAGGAACGGCGACACCGGTGTCGTCACGATCTCGACCCCCTCGTCGACCGCTCGGACCACCACGAGCCGCACCGCCTGGTCGGTGGGGAGCGCCACGTCGACGACCGGGGCGTCCGCGGAACCGGCCAGCGCGCGGAAGGCGGGCCGACCGTCGGGGGCGAGCCGCGCCTCCAGTCCGTCGATCCGGACCCGACCGCGACCGCGGGAGTCGGCGTAGGTGCCGGGCTCGATGCCGGACCGACGCGCCTCGAGGCGGGACACCACCACGCGGTCGGGGCGGTACCAGTCGCGGAGCGTGGCGGGATCGACCCAGCCGATCCGGTGCGTCTCGTCGTCGGCCGCCCGCTCGTCGAGGGCACCGAGGGGGTGCGGGCCCCGGACGGCGACGAGTCCCTCGTGCGGACCGCCGGGGGTCGGCTCGTGGTCGAGCACCTCGACGCGCTTCGAGACCTTGCCCCCGTGCCCGTCGAACGTCGCGAACGTGCGAAGGTCGGAGATCGTCATGACGTCAGATGCTACGACGAGCGACCGTCGGTGCGCGGCGGCGAGGGGACGAGCACGTGCATCTCGCCGGTGCACTGGGTCTGGTCGACGCCCTCGGCGGGACCGGCCGGCCGGGTCGCTCGGCGGGGCTGGAGGCTGTTCCGCTCGGCCGACCGGAGCAGGCGGTCGTCCTCGACCTCGTGGTGGACGACACCGTGCGGTGACCGGCGGAGCGCGGGCCGGATCGGCTCGCCGCGGCGCTCCTGCCCGGGGAGGGGGCGGGAGCGGCGGCCGTACAGGAGCTCGGAGGAGTCCAGCAGCCAGGGCACGAGCGCGACGGTGACGCCGTGCACGAGCAGCAGCTTCTTCCGGATGCGACGGCCGCGGTGGTTGTGGAGGAAGGTCTCCCACCAGTGCCCCACGACGAAGACCGGCGTGTAGACGGTCACCACCTCGGAGCCGTGCTCCATCCGGTGCGCCTTGATGTACTTGATGAGCGGCATCGAGATGTCGCGGTAGGGGCTCGGCACGATCGTCAGCGGGACCTCGATGCCGTACTCCTGCCACTGCGCGCGGAGGCGCGCGGCATCGGCGTCGTCGATCGCGACGTGCACCGCCTCGAAGCTCGCGTGCTTCGCGGCGATCGCGTAGTCGAGCGCCTTGAGCACCGGCTTCTGCAGCTTGTTCACGAGGACGATCGCGTGGTCGCCGGTCGCACCGAACTGCGTCTGGTCGTCGGCCTCGATCTCGTGCGAGACGTCGCGGTAGTACCGGTTCACCCCGAGCATGAGCACGAACAGGATCGGCATGATGAGGAACACGAGCCAGGCGCCGTGCGTGAACTTCGTGATGGTGACGATGACGAGGACGACGAAGGTGAAGGTGGCGCCGGTCGCGTTGATCGCCCGGGAACGGATGACCTGCCCGCGGTTGACCGGTTCGGCGGCGGTCCCGGCCCGGTCGTCGCGGAGCAGCCGGGTCCAGTGCACGATCATCCCGGTCTGCCCGAGGGTGAACGAGACGAAGACGCCGATGATGTAGAGCTGGATGAGGCTCGTGACGTCGGCCCGGTAGACGATCAGCAGCGCGGCCGCGACGAGCGCGAGGACGATCACGCCGTTCGAGTAGATGAGCCGGTCGCCGCGGGTCGACAGCGCTTTCGGGGCGTAGGAGTCGCGGGCCAGGATCGAACCGAGCAGCGGGAACCCGTTGAAGGCGGTGTTCGCCGCGAGCAGCAGGACGGCTGCGGTCGTGGCCTGGATGACGAAGAACAGGATCGTGTTGTTCCCGAACGTCGCCGCGGCGATCTGGGCGATCAGGGAGCGCTGCGGCGTCGTGGCGCACTGCGCGAAGCCCTGCAGGTCGCAGGCGCTCTCGGCGTAGTGCACGCGGGAGACCAGCGCGAGCGTGATGAGCCCGACGAACAGGACGATCGCGATCGACCCCATGAACACCAGGGTCATCTGCGCGTTGCGGACCTTCGGTCGGCGGAACGCCTGCACCCCGTTCGCGATCGCCTCGACACCGGTCAGCGCCGAGCAGCCGGAGGCGAACGCACGGAGGAGCAGCAGGACGAACGCGGCCTGGGTCGTGTGCTCGACGTTCTGCACGGTGTACGCGGCGGACTCCGCCACGGGGGCGTCGCCGGCGACGACGCGGACCAAGCCGACGACGACCATCACGAAGACGGAGGCGACGAACAGGTAGGTCGGCACCGCGAAGGCCTTGCTCGACTCGCGGACGCCACGGAGGTTCGCCGCCGCGAGCAGCACGACGAAGAGCAGGGCGAGCTCGACCCGGAACTCGTTGAGGACGGGGAGGGCCGAGATGATGTTGTCCACGCCGGAGGCGACCGACACGGCCACCGTCATCACGTAGTCGACGAGCAGGGCGGACGCGACGACGAGTCCGGCCTTCTCGCCGAGGTTCCGGTGGGCGACCTCGTAGTCGCCGCCGCCGGACGGGTAGGCCTTGATGAGCTGTCGGTAGGACGCGACGACCACGACGAGCAGCAGCACGACGAGGGCGGCGACCCAGGGGGCGAAGGTCAGGAACGCCATGCCGCCGAGCAGCAGGATCATGAGGAGTTCCTGCGGTGCGTACGCCACGGAGGACAGCGGGTCACTCGCGAAGATGGGCAGTGCCAGGTGCTTCGGGAGGAGCTGTCCCTCGAGCTTCTCGGAGGGGAGGGGATCCCCGATCAGTCGCGCTTTCAACGACCGGATCTCGTTCGTCACGAGCGGCAAACCTACTCATTTCCGGGCGCGAGTCAACACGGGCGGGTCCGGCGGTATTCCCGGTCCGCACCGGGTCGGGAGGTTCGCACCCCGGATCGGGCTTGCGGTTGACGCTGCGTCAACCTCTAGCCTCTCCAGCATGAGGGATTCGACAGACACGGGCAGTCCGGCTGCGAAAGCGCCGCACGGGATCGCCGAGGTGGCGCGTTCCGCCGGTGTGTCGAGCCGCACGCTCCGGCACTACGACGCGATCGGTCTGCTGCCCGCCACGGCGACCGGCGAGGGTGGGCTCCGGCGGTACGACGACCAGGCGCTCGTGCGGCTGCAGCGGATCCTGCTGCTGCGGGGCCTCGGGCTCGGCCTGGCCGACGTCCGCCGGGTCCTCGACGGGGAGCAGGACGACGTCACGGCCCTCACCGCACACGTCGCGTGGCTCGAACGCGAGCGCGACCGGCTCGCCCGGCAGCTCGCGGCCGTGCGGACCACCATCACGAGGATCGAGGAAGGAGTGGACATGAACACCACGGACACGTTCGACGGGTTCGACCAGACACGGTTCCGGCAGGAGGTCGAGGAGCGCTGGGGCGCCGACGCCTGGGACCGCGGCGCACGCTGGTGGGAGTCGAAGGACTCCGCCGCGAAGGAGGCGTTCCAGGCGGAACAGCGCGCGATCGCGCAGGACGCCGCAGCGCTCGCCGCGTCGGGCGCGGGTCCGGCATCGGAGGCCGGCGCGGCACTCGCGAAGCGCCAGTTCGCGTGGCTCGCCGAGGCGACGCCCCCGGCCGAGCTCACCGCCGACCGCTTCCGCACGCTCGGTGACATGTACGTGCAGGACGAGCGGTTCACGCACGCCTACGAGTGGGCGGGCGCGGGTGCGGCACGCGCCCTGCGGGACGCGATGCACGCGCTGGCCGACCGCGGCCTGTGACGGACGACCCGCGCCTCCTGGCGGTCTGCCTGGAGGCGCGGGTCGTGACCGTCCGTCGGCCGTCGGTCGTCAGAGGGACTTGCGCAGGGACTCCAGGCCGTCGCGCAGGCGCGTGACGGTGTCGGAGCCGAGCGTGCCGCGCGTCGCACGCCGGCGGAGGTCCGCGCGGACCTGCTGCCGGAACGACGACAGGGCCATCTCGACCTCGCGCAGGGCGCGTGCGCCCTCGGACGGGACGTCCTCCGGCTCGTCGGCGGTCTGCCCACGCGGAGCCTGAGCGCTCGCCGCGAGGTCGGCGCGGAGGGACCGCATCGCCTCGCCCACCGATGCGCGGACGCCGTCGGCCAGCGACTTCACCGAGTCGTTCACGCCGTTCTCGACCGCGGCGATCTCGTCGGCGCGGGCGTCCAGCTCGGCACGGCCGGCGTCGGTGATGGCGTAGACGGTCTTCCGGCCGTCGGCGGACTTCGTGACGAGTCCCTCTTCCTCGAGCTTGGCGAGCCGCGGGTACACGGTGCCGGCGCTCGGGACGTACGTGCCGCCGAAGCGGTCGCCGAGGGCCTGGATGACCTCGTACCCGTGCATCGGGTGGTCGGCCAGCAGCACGAGCAGGTAGAGGCGCAGGTGGCCGTGCGCGAAGACGGGGCTCATTCGGGCACCTCGCTGTCGGTGACCGAGGCCGTCGGAGCCGCGGGGGTGCTCGGGGTGGTCGGGGCGGATCCCTCCGACGGTTCCGCGACGGGCGGGGCGTGCAGCACCGCGATGTCGCCGGACACCGAGTTCACCTTGAGGTCGAGCCACTGTCCGGACAGCTCGCCGCCCTGCTTGACGTAGGACCCCCGCACGCCGCGGATCTCCGAGTCGTCGAACTGCAGCTTGCCGGAGGCCGTGCTGACGGTGCACCGGTAGGGCACGCCGTCCTCGAGCCGGACGCTCACCGAACCGGACACCGTGTTGACGCGGGCCTGGTCGGGGGTGCCGTGCAGGTCGAGCACGACGTCGGCGTTGACGCCGTCCGCCTGGAACCGCGGGATCGCACCCGTCGCCACGACGTCGCCGGACACGGTGTGCACGGTGAGGGCGCCGTCGAGCTCGCGGATGGTCGTGGTGCCGGACACCGCGTTCACGGTCACGTCGCCCGCCACGCCGTCGACGACCACGTCGCCGGAGACCGTGTTGAGCGTCGCGCCGCGGTTGGTGCCGGACAGCAGGGCGCCGGCCGAGACGACACCGAGCGTGACGATCGCGTCGCGGGGGACCAGGACGCTGACGTCGGCGTGGGCCTTGCCGCGGAACGACTTCAGGAACCCGATCGGGTCGTCCCACCGCACCTGCGGGTGGTCGATGGTGAGCGTGTCCCCGTCGAGCTCGATCTTCATCGGCTTGCCGGACACGCTGTGCACCTCGATGCGCGCGGTCGGCTCGTCGTGGGCGACGACGTCGACCTGACCACCGGCGAGTCCGACGCGCAAGCGGCGGACGATCCCGGTGTCGATCACCTTCGGCTCCTCGACGAGCCACTTCTCCTGGGCCATGTTGCCTCCTCGAACTCGCGATGTATCGCGTCTGTGGAAGACACGTTATATCGCGATGTGGCGGTGCGCAACGGTTCTAGGCGACCTCCGAGGCGGTGGCGGGCCGCGCCTCCTGGGCCGACGCAGCGGCGGTGGGCTGCGCCTCCTGGGCCGGCGCAGCGGCGGTGGGCTGCGCCTCCTGGGCCGACGGCGCCGCACCGGTCCGTTCCGGGCTCCACGGGAACCGACGGAACAGCGGCATGAGCGGCTGCACCATCGGGCCGATCGCGAACGCCGCGATCACGGTGCCCACACCGACGTCGCCGCCGAGGAACCAGCCGACGACCACCACCGACACCTCGATGACGGTCCGCGCCACCCAGACCGGCCACCCGAGCCGCTCGTGCAGGCCGACCATCAGGCCGTCGCGCGCCCCCGTGCCGAAGCCGGCGCCGATGTAGAACGCGGTGGCGACCGCGAGGAGCGCCAGCCCCGCGGTGAACAGCAGGACCCGGCTCGCGAGGTCGGCCGGGGTCGGGACGAGCCACAGCACGAGGTCGGCACTCGGTCCGATCGCGAGGGCGTTCAGCAGCGTCCCGATGCCCGGCTTCTGGCGGAGCGGGATCCAGAACAGCAGGATCACGCCGCTCGACACCACGGTGATGACGCCGAACGACCACGGCACCACGTGCTCGAGCCCCTCGGTGAGGACCGTCCACGACGACACACCGACCACGGCGCGGACCTGCAGGGCCGTCGAGGCCCCGTAGAGGAACAGGCCGACGAAGAGCTGGACGAAGCGGAGCGTGAGGGCGGTCGAGCGGGGCATGGCTCGATCGTCTTGGAGATTGGACTGCTGGTCGAGAGCCAATTCGGCTACCGTGGATCCATGACCCCGGTCCTGCTCAGCGCTCGGTCCGCAGCGCTCCTCCTCACCGACTGGCGCGCCGGCACCGACGCCCCCGCGTACGAGGCGCTCTCCGACGCGCTGCGCGTGCTCGTCATCGACGGGCGGGTCCCGCAGGGCGTGCGGCTGCCGGCCGAGCGGGGCCTCGCCACGGCGCTGGGCGTCTCGCGGACCACGGTCGCGAACGCCTACTCCCGGCTCCGCTCCGACGGCTTCCTGGTGTCGGTCCGCGGCTCCGGCAGCGTGGTCCGGCTGCCGGCCGGGCTCATCGGTCGTCCGGACCCGGAACGGCTCGGCGGGGTGGTCGACGACGACCTGCTCGACCTCCGCAAGGCGGCGCTGCACGCCGCACCGGGACTCGCCGAGGCGGTGGAGCACGCGATGCGGCACGTGCCCGCCGCGCTCGCCGGCATCGGGTACGACACCGTGGGCGACCCCGGGCTCCGCGCGGCGATCGCGGAACGCTACGCCGAGCGGGGGCTGCCCACCGACCCCTCCCAGATCGTCGTGACCATCGGGGCGCAGCACGCCATCGCCCTGCTCGCCCGGGTGCTCGTCCGCCGCGGGGACGCGGTCGTCGTCGAGTCCCCGACCTACCCGCACGCGCACGAGGCCTTCCGCGAGGCCGGCGGACGACTCGTCGGCGTGCCGGTGGACGCGCGGACCGGCTGGGACGCCGCGGCGCTCGAGACGACCATGCGCCGCACGGCACCGGCCGTGGCCTACGTCATGCCCGAGCTCCACAACCCGACCGGCGCGACGATGTCGGCGTCGACCCGGCAGCTGCTGCTGTCCGTGGCGGCGTCGACCGGGACGACGGTCATCGCCGACGAGACCATGGGCGAGCTGCGGATCGAGGGCTCGCCGTCCCTGCCGTTGGCGGCGGCCGACCCGTCCGGTGCGTCGGTCGTGATGATCGGGTCCGCCGACAAGGTCTTCTGGGGCGGCCTGCGCATCGGCTGGATCCGGGCCGCTCCCGAGCTCCTGCAGCGCTTGCTGCTCGCCCGCCCGACGGGCGACCTCGGCACGCCCGTGCTCGACCAGCTGGTCGCGCGGGAGCTCGTCCCGCGCACGGCGGCGGTCCTGGAGGCGCGGCGCGAGTACCTGCGCCAGGGTCGCGACGACGTCGTGGGGGCGTTGCGCGCGCGGCTCCCGGAGTGGGACGTGCCGTCGCCGGCGGGCGGGTTGACGACGTGGGTCGGGCTCGGGCGACCGGTCTCGAGCGCCCTGGTGCTCGCCGCGCGGGCCGAGGGCGTCGTGCTCGCGTCCGGAGGGGTCTTCGGACCGGACGGCGGGTTCGAGCGGTTCCTGCGGGTGCCCTTCACGATGTCCCCGGCGGACCGGGTCCGGCTCGTCGAGGTGCTCGGACGGTCGTGGGCTCGGATCGGCGGCGACGCAGCCGGGGTGCGGGGATCGCTCGCCGCCGTGGTGTGACGGGTGGCCGGGTCGCCCGGCGGGTCATCCTCGGGGGTGACGCCGACCGCGCGATCTGGCCCTGCCGAGGGATGCGCCCGGCGCCACTCGGCGGGGATCCTGGTCACATGGAGACGACCATGCACGCCGGCACGACCGTCCGCACCGCCGACGCCCGGGAGCACCGGGTGCCCGCGGCCGCCCGGGTGTCGATGGCACTGACGGGTGCCCTGCTCGCCGGGGTGCTGACCTCGTTCGGGCAGGCCGTCCCGGGACTCTCGAGCGTCGCCAATTCGGCCGGACCCTGGTTCGTCGTCGCGACCGCCCTCTGCCTGCTCGCCGGGGTCCGCGCCGGCCGCGTGGCGCTGCCGCTCGCGATGCTGTTCGGCATCGTGCTCCTCGAGCTGATGCACGTCGGCTACTGGGCCACGACGAACCTGCGCGGGTACCCGGACGTGCTGTCGATCACGAACTTCTGGGTCCTGATGGGGATCCCCGCGGGGGTGCTCGCCGGTGCGGTCGCGGTGGCCGTCCGGACGCGGGACGTCCGGTGGTGCGGGCCGGCGCTCGGTGCGACCGCCGCCGTGCTCGTCGGTGAGGGTGTCCGCGCACTGCTGCAGGTCGCGGCGACCACCGGCTCGACGACCTGGGTCGTGGAGATCGTCGTCGGTGTCGCCGTGCTCGTCGTCGCGGTGCTCGCGGCCCGGACCCCGACCGGCCGGATCCTGGCGCTCGCGACCGGGGTGCTCGGGACCGTGGGGGTGCTCGGCATCTACCTGCTCCTCGGCGGCTGAGTGCGTCGCGCTCCGCCCTGCAAGGATCGGGGTGTGCACCTCCTCTCGGTCTTCAGCCTCCGCAACCGGGCGCTCATCGCGCTCGTCACCGTCGTCGTCGCGGTGTTCGGCGGCATCGCGCTCACGAGCCTCAAGCAGGAGCTCATCCCGAGCGTGCAGTTCCCCCAGGTCGCCATCGTCAGCGCCTACCCGGGCGCCACGCCCGAGGTCGTGTCGAACGACGTGTCGACGAAGATCGAGCAGGCGATCCAGGTCGTCCCGAACCTCGAGTCCACGAGTGCGACGTCGTCGACCGGGCAGAGCGTCGTCTCGGCGTCGTTCGACTACGGCTCGAACCTCGCCAGCGCCGAGGACAAGATCCAGACCGCGGTGAACGCCCTGTCGCTCCCGGACACCGTGCAGACCCAGATCGTCACCGGGTCCTTCGACGACCTGCCCGTGCTGCAGCTCGCCGTGTCCGGCACGGGCGACCAGGAACAGCTCGTCGATCGGCTGAACGCGACGGCGATCCCCGACATCGAGAAGCTCGACGGCGTCCGGCAGGCCGACGTCTTCGGCAACCCCGGTCGGCGCGTGGTGATCACGCCGGACACCGACGAACTGGCGTCCAGGGGGCTGACGACGCAGTCGATCGCCGACGCGCTCGACGACAACGGCACGCTCGTCCCCGGCGGCACGATCACGCAGGACGGCACGACGCTGTCGGTGCAGACGGGGGAGCGGATCGCGTCGCTCGACGACATCGAGGCCCTGCCGCTGACCGCGTCGTCGAGCAGCGGGAGCAGTGGGTCCACGGCCTCGGCGACCGGTGCGAGCGGTACCGGTGCGACCGGCGCCGGCGCGACCGGCGCGACCGGTTCGACGGGCGCGCCGGGATCGACCGGCGGGACCAGCGGGACCAGCGCGACCAGCGCGACCGGAGGGACGGCGGCGAGCGGCGCGACGGGCGCGAGCAGCGCCTCCGGGACCACCGCCTCGGGCACGACCGCCGCGACCACGCCGACCACCATCGGCGACGTCGCGAAGGTCGCGATCGAGGAGTCCCCGCGCACCTCGATCAGCCGCGTCGACGGCGAGACGGCCGTGACGATCGCCATCACGAAGACGCAGGAGGCCAACACCGTCGACGTCTCGGAGACGGTCCGCGACGCCCTGCCCGGCATCGAGGCGAAGGTCGCCGGCGACCCCCGGTTCACCGTGGTGTTCGACCAGGCGCCGTACATCCAGCAGTCGATCGACTCCCTCGCCGAGGAGGGACTGCTCGGCCTCGGCTTCGCCGTCGTCGTGATCCTGCTGTTCCTGCTGTCGGTCCGGTCGACGATCGTCACCGCGATCTCGATCCCGACGTCCGTGCTCCTCGCTGCGATCGGCATGCGGGCCACGGGCTACACGCTGAACGTCATCACCCTCGCCGCGCTCACGATCGCGATCGGACGTGTCGTGGACGACTCGATCGTGGTCATCGAGAACATCAAGCGGCACCTGCAGCCCGGCGTGGACCGGACCCGGGCGGTCCTCGACGCCGTCCGCGAGGTGGCCGGAGCCGTCACCGCCTCGACCCTCACCACCGTGGCGGTCTTCCTGCCGGTGGCGTTCGTCGCGGAACTCGTCGGCGAGCTCTTCCGGCCCTTCGCGCTCACCGTGACGATGGCGCTCGTCGCGTCGCTGCTGGTGTCGCTGACCATCGTCCCGGTGCTCGCGTACTGGTTCCTCCGGACGCCGAAGACCCACCGGCACGCCGGAGGGTCCGCGGAGTCGGTGGACACCGCGGCGCCCGAGGCTCCCGCGGGCTCCGCGGGGTCCGGTGCTCGCACCTCCGCCGCGACGGACTCGCTGTCGTCCGCCGCTGACCTGCACGACGCCGGGACCTCCGACCGACTCCGGCGCGCGTACCAGCCGGTGCTGCGCTGGGCCGTCGGCCGACCGGCGCTCGTGGTGGTGCTGGCGGTCCTCGTCCTCGGCGGCACCGGGGCGGCGGTGCCGTTCGTCAAGACGAACTACCTCGGCGACTCCGGGCAGAACACGTTCACGGTCACGCAGGACCTCGAGCCGGGGACGAGCCTCGACGAGCAGTCCGACGCGGCGCGCAAGGTCGAGCGTGTCCTCCGCGGCGTCGACGGCGTCCAGACCGTGCAGACCACCATCGGGACGAGCGGGCAGTCGATCCAGGCGGCGTTCGGTGGCGGGGCCTCGGCGTCCGTGCAGTACAACGTCACGACCGACGCCGGCGACGACCAGACCACCATCCAGTCCACCGCACGCGACCGCATCGACCGGATCGACGGGGTCGGCGAGGTGAGCCTGTCGACCTCCGGCGGCGGCTTCGGCGGCTCGAGCGACATCGAGGTCGACGTCACCGCGCCGACCCAGGCCGAGCTCCGGACGGCCGCGGCGTCGGTGCTGCGCGAGATGCGGAAGGTCGATGCCACGACCGGTGCGACGAGCAACCTCGCCGCGTCCGAGCCGTACCTCGCCGTCCGGGTCGACCGGAAGGCGGCGGCCGAACGCGGGCTGACCGAGACGCAGGTCGGCGGGATCGTCGCGGCGGCCGTCTCTCCCCGTGACACCGGCACGATCGAGATCGACGACGCGACCCTCGACGTCTACATCGCCGACCCCGCGCCGCCGACGACCGCCGCGGCACTGCGGTCGCTGTCGGTCCCGACCTCGACGGGATCGGTGCCGCTGTCCGACCTCGCGACGGTCGAACGCGCGGAGGGGCCGACCTCGATCACGACCTCGAACGCGGTCCGCACCGCGACCATCACGGTCACGCCCGACTCGACGAACCTCGGCGCCGCGGTGCAGAACGTGACGGCGGCCGTCGACGCGCTCGACCTGCCGCGTGGTGCCTCGGCGGAGATCGGCGGCGTCGCGTCGAGCCAGTCGTCGGCGTTCAGCCAGCTCCTGCTCGCGATGCTCGTCGCGATCCTGATCGTCTACGTGATCATGGTCGCCACGTTCCGGAGCCTCCGACAGCCCCTGCTGCTGCTCGTGTCCGTGCCGTTCGCGGCGACCGGTGCGGTGCTCCTGCAGATCGCCACGGGGATCCCGCTCGGGGTCGCGTCGCTCATCGGGCTGCTCATGCTCGTCGGCATCGTGGTGACGAACGCCATCGTGCTCATCGACCTCGTCAACCAGTACCGACGCCGAGGGCTCCGGGTGCACGACGCCCTGATCGAGGGTGCGACGAGGCGACTCCGTCCGATCCTGATGACCGCGCTCGCGACGATCTTCGCGCTGCTGCCGATGGCCATCGGACTCACGGGGAAGTCCGGGTTCATCTCGCAGCCGCTCGCGCTCGTCGTGATCGGCGGGCTCGTGTCGTCGACACTGCTGACCCTCGTGGTGCTGCCGTCGCTGTACGCGCTCGTCGAGGGCTTCTTCGAGAAGCGGGCCGACCGGCGGGCGGCGCGGCTCGACCGGGACGCGTCCGGCGAGGGGTCCGCGGGTTAGCGGCGGTACTCGGCGTCGATCGCCGAGAGCGGGTGCGCCGGTGCCGCCGGGGCGACGGGACGCGTCGCCGCGGGTGCCTCCTCGCGCTCGACCGCTCGGAACCACGACACGAGCACGCAGGTCAGCGTCACGAGGAAGACCACGCCGGCGCCCTGCGACAGCACGGTCATCCGGCCGGTGACGGCCGCGTACCCGCCGAAGGCGACGGCGGCGGTGAACGACAGGCCGAGCAGGAGCTCGGCGAACGTCTGCAGCGAGGAGTGCCGCTCCCAACGGGAGGCGGTGGCGTGCGCAGAGCGGGTCGAGGTGTCGGTCACCCCCGAAGTCTGCGCGCCGTGGGCGTCGGGCGGCAGTCCCGACTCCGGGTGCCACCCGGCCGGGGCACGTCGCCGGCGCCGGTGCCCGTGCCGCCACCCGTGCCGGTGCCGCCGCCCGTGCCGAGTCTCGGCTCCGCGGACAGTTCCGCGCCGCCGGCGCCCGAGGAACGTCCGCCGAGCCGAGACTCGGGGGCGCGTGCGTGCACGCGTGCGTGCGTGTCCGCGTCCGCGTCCGCGCCTCAGTCCAGGCGCGCGTGCAGGAAGGCGACGACGCGTTTGCTCATCGCCTCGTCGAGCTGCGCGATCGAGTGCGCCGACCCTTCGACCGCGACGAACGTCACCGGGACGTCGTGCCGACGGAGCGTCGCGGCGAACTCCTGCGACTCCCACAGCGGGATGAACTCGTCGGTCGAGTGGCCGATGAAGAACGGCGCCGTGTCCGAGGTGACGTGGTACTCCGGCGACGCCCGGGTCGCGGCGGGGCAGTCCGTGTAGGTCCGGCAGCCGAGGTACAGCAGCTGCTTCCGCTGGAACGACGCCGAGACGCCGTCCGCCTCGGTCGAGCGGGACGTCAGGTTCGTGGGGCCGCTCAGGTCGACGACGGCACGGATCCGGTCGCCCTGCGCGTACGCCGTGGAGTCGTGGTCCGTCACCGCCAGCATCGCCGCGAGGTTCCCACCCGCGCTGCCCCCGAACACCCCGACCCGCTTCCGGTCGACGTCGTACGTGGACAGCGTCGACGGCCGGAACACCCAGTCGAGCGCTCGTCGGACGTCGTCGAGCCCGGCCGGGAACGGGTCCGTCGGGGCGAGCCGGTAGTCCACGTTGAACGTGACGAAGCCCTCGGACGCCAGGTACTCGCAGACGGACCGGTAGGCGGCGGTCGCCTTGTCGCCGTGCGACCAGCTCCCACCGTGGATCATCATGACGGCGGGCCGCGTGCCCCCGGGCGCCTGCTCGGCGACCCCGCCCACCGCGTCGACCGCGACGGTGTCTCCGGCGTCCGCATCGCCCGCGCCGGTGTCTCGGGCCTGCGCATCGACCGCGACGGCGTCTCCGGCCCGCAGGCCGACCGCGTCCGCATCCGGGTCTGCCGAGGCCGAGGCCGACGCGGCCGGGGTCGGCGTCGTCGTGGTGTCCGGCGCGCTGTCCGCAGGCAGGCACACGTCGAGCCGTTGCAACGGGTCCGATCCGTACGGCACGTCCGCGACGACGTCGATGCCGTGGTACCGGAGCGACAGCGGGTAGATGACGGGTCCGGCGGTCACCGTCCGGTTGTCGTCCCCGACCGGGTCCGTGCTGCACGACGCGACCGCGCCGAGCGCCACGACCGCGGCGACGAGCGCGAGCAGCGTGCGACGGCCTGACCTCATCAGGTCAACGGTAACCCGGCCGCCACGGGCCGTCGTCCACCCAGGGAACGACCCCGCACCACCGACAGCCCCGCCCCACCGACGCCCCCGCCCCCGACGACCCCGCATCACCGACGACCCCGCCCCGGCCACGCCGGACGAACCCGCCCGTCGGTGCCAGGATGGGGTCGACCCCGCAGGAGGACCCGTGAGTCGTCGCAAGGCCTGGAACGCCGACCCCGAACCGCTGCTCCGCGTCGAGGACGGGTTCCGCCTCGACCGGGTGGACCCGGAAGCCACCCCGGGGTTCCCCGGCCGGAAGATCGACGGCCTCGAGGCACTCGCCGCCGGCGCCTCCCGCCTGTCCGCACTGCAGGAGCGCCTCTGGGCCGCGTCCACCGCGGGCGACCAGCGCCGCGTGCTCCTCGTGCTCCAGGCCATGGACACCGCGGGCAAGGGCGGCATCGTCTCGCACGTCGTCGGCGCGGTGGACCCGAACGGCGTGCACTACGCCGGGTTCAAGGCGCCCACCGCCGAGGAGCGCGACCACGACTTCCTCTGGCGCATCGAACGACAGCTCCCGGGTGCCGGCCAGCTCGGGGTCTTCGACCGGTCCCACTACGAGGACGTCCTCATCCAGAAGGTCCGGGCGTTCGCTCCGCCCGAGGAGATCGAGCGCCGGTACGGGGCCATCGTCGACTTCGAGGACGAGCTCGCCGCGTCCGGCACGAGCCTCGTCAAGGTCATGCTCCACATCTCGAAGGACGAGCAGCGCGAGCGCCTCGGTGAGCGGCTCGACCGCCCCGACAAGCACTGGAAGTTCAACCCGGGCGACATCGACGAGCGACTCCTGTGGGACGACTACCAGGCCGCCTACCAGACGGTGTTCGAGCGCACCTCGACCGCGACGAACCCCTGGTACGTCGTCCCCGCGAACCGCAAGTGGTACGCGCGGCTCGCCGTGCAGCAGCTCCTGCTCCGCACGCTCGAGGACATGCAGCTCACCTGGCCCGCAGCGGACTTCGACGTGGCCGAGCAACGGCAGCGGCTCGCCGAGTCCTGACCCGGGGTCCGTCCAGGAGGCACGGGTCGCCCTCGCCCCGCGGCCCCGGCCCGGCGGTGGGCTGGCCAGCGACGCGTCCATCGCGTAGACTCACTCGGTCGGCCTTCGACACCGTGACATTGTGATCACGGAGTGTTCTTCTGGGTGTGTGTTGCTCGAGGGCTGGATTCACGTCGATCCGCGACGGGAAGAACCCCCTCTCCGCACGCAAGCCCCCGCCGATGTCGCTGCCGGGCGCTGCGGTACGTTGCGCACCCGAGGAAGTAGTCATGGCCCCGTACAACAAGGGCGGCGCGGACAACCGCGCCTCCGACCGTGTCCGTCACCCGAACGGCACCCCTGCCGCTCGCAGCAGCAAGCACCGCGGGTTCCGCGCCGCCGACCCGTCGGCTCCGCGGCAGAAGCAGCGCTGGGACGCCGAAGAGCGTCGCGGCCGTGCGGCACAGGGCGAGCGCCCGAGCCGGCCGAACTGGGAGCCGCGCGACGGTGGCCAGGGCCGCCCGCAGCGCGACGACCGCGGTGGCCGTCGCTTCGACCGCGACGACCGTGCCCCGCGTCGGTTCGACCGCGACGACCGCGCGCCGCGCCGCGACCAGGACGACCGTCCGCGTCGTTCGTTCGACCGCGACGACCGCGCTCCCCGTCGCTTCGACCGCGACGAGCGCGCACCTCGTCGCGACGACGACCGTGCCCCGCGTCGGTCCGACCGCGACGACCGTGCCCCGCGCCGGTTCGACCGTGACGACCGTGCCCCGCGTCGCTTCGACCGCGATGACCGCGCCCCCCGTCGCGACGACGACCGAGCGCCTCGTCGGTTCGACCGTGACGACCGTGCTCCGCGCCGCGACCAGGACGACCGTCCGCGTCGTTCGTTCGACCGCGACGACCGCGCCCCGCGTCGGTTCGACCGTGACGACCGGGCTCCCCGTCGCGACGACGACCGCGCCCCGCGTCGGTTCGACCGTGACGACCGTGCCCCGCGTCGGTTCGACCGTGACGACCGTGCCCCGCGTCGGTTCGACCGTGACGACCGCGCACCCCGTCGCGACGACGACCGTCCGCGTCGTTCGTTCGACCGCGACGACAGCGCCCGTGGGCACTTCGTCCCCGCGGACGACGTCAAGCTCGAGAAGCTCCAGGCCGAGGCCACCGTCGCGGCCGACGTCGAGGGCGTGACCTTCGGCGACCTCGGCATCGGCGGCAACATCACCCGTGCCCTGGCCGAGCTCGGCGCCTCCAGCCCGTTCCCGATCCAGGCGGCGACCATCCCCGACGTGATCGCCGGCAAGGACGTCCTCGGCCGAGGCCGCACCGGCTCCGGCAAGACGATCGCGTTCGGTGCACCCCTCGTCGAGAAGCTCATGGAGCACGGTGGCGGCACGAAGCGGAAGATGGGTCGCGCTCCGCGTGCGCTCATCCTCGCGCCGACCCGCGAGCTCGCGCTGCAGATCGACCGCACCGTGCAGCCGATCGCCCGCTCGGTCGGCCTCTTCACGACGCAGATCTACGGCGGCGTGCCGTACGGCCGTCAGGAGGGCGCCCTCGAGCGCGGCGTCGACATCATCGTCGGCACCCCCGGCCGCGTCCAGGACCTCATGAACAAGGGGAAGCTCGACCTCAGCGAGGTCGTCATCTCCGTGCTCGACGAGGCCGACCACATGTGCGACCTCGGCTTCCTCGAGCCGGTGCAGGAGATCCTCTCCGCCACCGCCGAGGTCACGCCCCAGGGCAACCGTGCGCAGAAGCTCCTGTTCAGTGCGACGCTCGACGCCCAGGTCGCGTCGCTCGTCGCCCAGTTCCTGCGCGAGCCGAGCGTCCACGAGGTCGCCGGTGAGGACCAGGCATCGTCGACGATCGACCACCGCGTGCTCGTGGTCGAGCAGCGCCAGAAGGACCAGCTGCTCGAGGAGCTCGTCGCGGGTGACGGCAAGACCATCGTCTTCGCCCGGACCCGTGCCTACGCCGAGCGGCTCGCCGACCAGTTCGAGGACGCCGGCATCCGCGCGACCTCGCTCCACGGCGACCTGAACCAGTCGCGGCGCCAGCGCAACCTGCAGCTGCTGACGAGTGGTCGCGTGAACGTCCTCGTCGCGACCGACGTCGCGGCCCGTGGCATCCACGTGGACGACGTCTCGCTGGTCGTGCAGGCCGACGCCCCGGACGACTACAAGGCGTACATGCACCGCTCGGGCCGCACGGGTCGTGCCGGCAAGGAGGGCACCGTCGTCACGATCGTCCCGCGCAGCCGTCGCCGCAAGATCGAGGGCATCCTCGAGCATGCGGAGATCGAGGCGGACCTCGTCGACGCCGCACCCGGTGACGGGATCGTCGCGGAGCTCGCCGCGCGGTAGTCGCGAGCGGACGCACGACGGGAGGCACGGTGCCGGCTGGCACCGTGCCTCCCGTCGCGACCGCGTCAGCGGTTGAAGAAGAGCAACCCGCGCACGTACCCGGCCTGTCCGGCGTGCTGCGTGCAGTCGTCGAGGATGCTGACGAGTCGCGCGCCCCGCGTGACCGGCGGGTCCCACGCGTCGTCGACCACCGGGTCGAAGTCGTCCGGGTCGAGCGTGCGGACGTAGGCGGCCGTGCGCTCGTGCACCGCGCGGAGGTAGCCGACCAGCAGGTCCGCCGAGGCGCGGACGCGTCCGACGTCGTCGCGCGACATGCCGTAGCCGAGCGCCTCGGCGGGGAAGGGCAGGCCGAAGCGGTCCACCCAGCCGTCCGCGGTCCACACCTGCTCGGTGCCCGCGAGGTCCGCGACCTGGGCGTCCTGCCCGCGCGCGATGTGCCACGCGAGCCAGGCGAGGGTGTTCGCGCCCGCCGCCGGACGTGCGGCCAACTGGTCCTCCGACAGGCCGCCGACGGCCCGCTCGACGGTCGCCGGCACGCGCGAGAACGCTTCGATGAGGAGTTCTGAGGGGGTCATGCCGGCCACGCTACGCGCGGCGACCGACCCCGTTCGTCACGGGGTGATGCCGGCGACGGTCGCCGCCACGGACACGCTCCGCGAGTGGTGTTCGAGCGCCGTGCCGAGCCGGTCGAAGGCGTCGGCGAGCCGCCGACGGTCGCCGGGGGCGATGACGTCGCGGAAGGCGGCCGTGTAGACGCTGCCGATCTCGCTGGCGACCTCGGAGCCGGAGGCGGTGAGGTGCACGAGGATGCTGCGCCGGTCGGCGGGGTTCGGCCGACGTTCGATGTGCCCGCGCTGCTCGAGCCGGTCGATCAGGCTCGTCATGGCGCCCGTGGAGAGCTCGAGGTACTCGCCGGCCTGCTTGGGGGTGACGCCCTCGCCGTCGGCCGAGGCGAGGAAGAACACGAACCGGGAATCCGTCGCGTTGAGGCCTCGGGTGGCGCTCTCGTGGTGCAGGACCCGTGCGTGCTGGGTCTGCAGCATCCGGAACGCGGTCATGAGCGCCGCGAGGTCCCCGCGCGGGTCGCCCTCGGGGACGCCGATCGTCGGCGACACGGGTGCAGGGGGGAGCTGCGCGGTGTGCAGGCGCTGCGCGAGCGCGGGGACGGTGTCCGTCATCGGGCGGCTCTTCTCGGGTGGTGATCGTCGTGGCGATCGGTGGGACGACTGGGGTACGACGCCGTGATGCTCATTGAACAAGTATCTCAGTGATTGAACTACCCCCAACTGTGGGGGTGTAGCTTCCATTGTGAGTCACACGGCGACCAAGTAGCTTGATCGTCGTACGAACCACCGTGCCGGAGCGACCAACCACCGCGGACCCGGCACACCATGGATCAGGAGCTCCGTCATGTCCCGTGTCACCCCTCGCGCCGCTCGTCTCGCCGCCTGGATCGCCGTCCCCGCCGCTCTCGTGGCCTCGGGTGTCGTCGTCTCGACCGCGTCCTACTCGGCGTTCTCCGCCACCACGGTCAACCCCACCAGCAACTGGAGCGCCGGCACCGTCGCCCTCACCGACGACGACAACAACACCGCGCTCTTCACCGCGACCGGTCTGAAGCCCGGTTCGACGGGGACGAACTGCATCACGGTCACCTCGACGGGCACGCTGCCCTCGACGGTGAAGCTGTACGGCACGAACCCGGCGACGACCAACGCCCTCGCGACGAACATCAACCTCACCGTCGAGCAGGGCACGGGCGGCGGCTTCGGCTCCTGCACGGGCTTCACCCCCGCGTCGACCAGCGGCACGCTCTACAGCGGCACCGTCGGGGGCTTCGGCTCGGCCTCGACGAACTTCGCCTCGGGCGTCGGCACCTGGGCGCCGACCGGCAGCGGCTCGGAGTCGCGCGTCTTCCGCTTCACCTACACCGTGTCGAGCACCGCGCCGAACACCGTGCAGGGCGGCACCGCGGCCCTCGGCTTCACCTGGGAGGCCCAGAACAGCTGAGCGGGCCGAGCGGGAGCGTCGTGAGCGCTCCCGCCGCCGCCCAGCGTGACGGCCGGGACCGGGCCCGATGCGGCCCCGTCCGTCACCGCCCGATCAACGCGCCCCCGGTCGAAGGCAGTCATGGTCAGCATCGAAGTGCACGGTGGACCCGCACCGCACGACGCGCTCCGCGACGCCGTCGACTGGGGGCGCGTCGTCGTCGCCACGATCGCCCGCGGCGTCGTCGCGACGGTGCTCGGGCTCGCGCTCTGGGCCGCCGCGCCCGCCGTCATCGGCTGGCAGCCGACGACCGTGGTGACCGGCTCGATGGAACCGCGGCTTGTCCCCGGGGACGTCGTGGTCTCCCGCCCCGTGGCGCCCGCCGAGCTCCGGGCGGGCAGGGTCCTGCTCGCCGACGACCCCGACCAGCCCGGCCACCTGCGCATGCACCGCTACGTCGACGACGGCCCGGACGGCACGATCGTCACCAAGGGCGACGCCAACCCGCAGCAGGACTCGACACCCGTCGAGCGGTCGGCGGTGCACGGGGTCGCCTTCCTGCGGGTCCCCGTCGTCGGCACCCCGATCCTCTGGCTCCGCGAGGGCGCGTGGGGCAGGGTCGGGATCCTCTCGATCGGCCTCGTCGCGCTGCTCGCGCTCTGCACCGTCGACGGATCGCTGCGCCGCCTGGTCGACACCGACCCCGCGGACGGTCCGTCCGACGACGACCCGCCCACGGGACCGGACGACGCCGACGGCACCGCCACCGGCCCTCGGACCGGCAGGGACGACGGCCAGGAGGCGCGGCGCACCCCCGCCAGACACCGTGCGCCCGACCCGTCCACCGTCGCATCGCGCCGCACCGTCCGTCGGACCGCCCGTCGCATGCGTCGCACCCGCCGGCTCGGCGGCGCAGCAGCCGTGCTCGTCCTCGCCGGCGGTGCCGGGGTGCTGCTGCCCGCGGAGGCCGTCGCGGGACCGTGGACGCGGACCACCGCCACGGCGTCCTCGTTCGGTGCCCTGACGGTGCCGCAGGCCACCGGCCTCGGCTGCACCGCCAACGGCGACGGAACGGTGAACATCGGCTTCACCTACCCGGGGCCCGCGGCGACCTCGTTCTCGGTGCTCAGCGGGACGACCGTCCTCGCCACCGGGACGACCTCACCCGTGCGGGTCACCGGCTCCGGTCTCCTCAACCTGGGACAGGTGTACACCGTCGTCGTGCGCGTGGACTTCCTCGGCAACTGGACGTCGACGAGCACCTCGACCGCCAGGATCCAGACCGCCCTCGTCGGCACGAGCCTCAGCTGCGCCTGAGTTCTCCACAGGCCGCCGCGAGGCACCCGGCGATGTCCCCGGCCGGCGCTACCGTGACCGCATGCGCATCCTGCACACCGGCGACTGGCACCTCGGCCGCACACTGCTGGGTGCCGACCTGCTCGCGCACCAGTCGGCCTTCCTCGACTGGCTCGTCGAACAGGTGCGCGCCCGCGCGGTCGACCTCGTCGTCGTCGCCGGGGACGTCTACGACCGTGCCGTCCCGCCGGTCGACGCCGTCCGGATGCTGTCACGGGTGCTCGAACGGCTGGCCGAGACCACCACGGTCGTGGTCACGCCGGGCAACCACGACTCCGCCGCCCGGCTCGGCTTCGGCGCCGGCGTGATGGACGCGCGGGTCCGGATCCTCGCCGAACCCGCCGGCATCGCCACGCCCGTCCTCGTCGACGACGCCCACGGTCCCGTCGCCGTCTACGGCATCCCCTACCTGCACCCCGACCTGACGCGGTACGCCCTCGCCGCGGTCCCCGACGAACCACTCGCCCGCTCCCACCAGGCCGTGGTCGGTGCCGCGATGGACCGTGTCCGTGCCGACCTCGCCGGACGCCCGGGCACGCGCAGCGTCGTCGTCGCACACGCGTTCGTCGGTGGGACCGAACCGAGCGACAGCGAGCAGGACATCCGCGTCGGCGGTGTAGACCGGGTGGCGCGCTCCGTGTTCGACGGCATCGACTACGTCGCGCTCGGGCACCTGCACGGTCCGCAGCGGGTCGGTGACGACGACCGCCTCCGCTACGCCGGCTCGCCCCTCGCGTTCTCGTTCGGTGAGCGGCACCAGCGGAAGTCCGTCACCGTGGTCGACCTCGACGACGCGGGTCGGGTGACGGCCGAGCTCGTGCCGACGCCGGTGCCGCGCCGCCTGGTCGACGTCCGCGCCACGATCGACGAGATCGAGTCCGGGGCGCACCAGGCCGCCACGGACGCCTGGGTCCGGGTCGCCGTCACGGACACCGTGCACCCCGAGCGCATGTACGCGCGGGTGAAGGACCGCTTCCCGTTCGCACTCGCCGTCACGCACGAACCCACCGACCGCGGTGAGCGCGCCGCCGCACGCGCGGTCACGGAGACCTCCGACCCGGTCGAGGTCGCGGCGGACTTCGTGTCGTTCGCGACCGGCACCACCCCCGACGACGCCGACCGTGCGATCCTCACCGAGGCGTACGAGGCCGCCGCCGCGGCACTCCAGCGCGAGGGGGACCGCTGATGTACCTGCACCGACTCGACCTCCGCGCGATCGGTCCCTACCCCGACCTCGTGTCGATCGACTTCGCGGCGCTCGCCGCCTCGGGGGTGTTCCTGCTCGAGGGGCCGACCGGTTCCGGCAAGTCGACGATCATCGACGCCGTGGTGTTCGCCCTGTACGGCGGACTCGCCGGTGCCGAGGCGAGCGACGACCGGTTGCACAGCCAGCACGCCGACCCCGCGGTCGAGCCGTTCGTCGAGCTCGTGTTCGAGACCGGTGCCGGGGTGTACCGCCTCCGACGCACACCGCAGTACCACCGCCCGAAGCAGCGGGGGACGGGCACTGTCAAGCAGCAGGCGTCCGCGCAGCTGTTCCGGCTCGCCGGTCCCGGTGACGCGATCGGTGAGCCGATGTCCTCGCGCATCCCCGAGATCGCGATCGAGGTCGCGCGGATCGTCGGACTCGACAAGGCCCAGTTCCTGCAGACCGTCGTCCTGCCGCAGGGCGAGTTCGCCCGGTTCCTGCGGTCGCCCGGCGAAGAGCGCCGGAAGCTGCTGCAGTCGCTGTTCGGCACCGAGGTCTACGACCGGACGGCCGACGAGCTCGCTGCCCGGCGCCGCGCCGTCCTCGCCGAGGTCGAGGGTGCCGACGCCGCCGTCCGCGACGCGCTCGCCCGGTTCGCCCAGGCGGCGGGCGCCGACGACCCGGACGAGGCCGCCGTGCCCGAGACCGTCGCCGCACTCCGTGCCACGGCCGACGCTGCCGAGTCCGAGCGCGCCGACGCGACGCGTGCCGCTGCGGCGGCGGCCGCGCACGAGCAGTCGGTCACGGGCCGCGCCGCCGCGGCCGAGCGACGGACCGCCCTGCTCGCACGTCGTGCCGAACTCGATGCTGGTGCCGACGCCGTCGCGGCCGCCCGGACCCGAGTGGCGTCCAGCGAACGTGCCGGCCGGGTCGCGGTCGTCGCCGACGGCCTCGACGCCGCTCGGGCGCGGGCGGACCGTGCCCGCGCGTCGACGGACGCCCTCCGTTCCCAGCACGGTCTGACCGCCGACCACGACGCACTCACACGACGGCGGACCGCCGTGACGGACTGTATCGCCGCGGTCCGGCACCGCGTCGACCTCGAAGCCGCCGTCCCGGGCCGGCGTCGCTCGATAGCGGACGCCGTCGCCCGCGGGGCCCTCCTGGCCGAGCGGCTCGTCGAACTCGACGCCACGCTCGACGCTCGCCCAGCCGAGCGCGCCCGGATCGTCGAGGACGCCCGTGCCGCTGCCGCCCTGGCCGCCGGGTCCGAGGCGGCGCGGCTCGAGGTGGACCGCGTCCGCGTGCTCCGGGCCGAACTCGTCGCACGGGCCGGGTCCGAGCGACGGGTGCACGGCGCCGAACAGGCCGTCGCCGCGGCGCGCACCACCGCCCACGAACTCGTCCGGGCCGAGCAGCACCTGCGGGAGCGCCGCATCGCCGGTCTCGCGGGGGAACTCGGTGCCGCGCTCCAGCCGGGTGACCCGTGTCCCGTCTGCGGCGCGACCGAACACCCCGTCGTCGCCACCCCACAGGACGACCACCCCACCGCCGACGCGATCGAGGCCGCCGCCGAGCGTGCCCGTCGGGCGGAGCGGTCGCTCGCCGACGCAGCGACGACCCTCGCGCTCGAGCGGGCCGAGCTCGATCGGCTCACCGATGCGCTCGGCGACACCGACGACGAGACCGTCGACGCCCTCGCCGCGGCGGCCGACGCTGCCGTGGCCGCTGCGCACGCCGCCGCCGTCCGCGTGCGCGAGCTCGAACAGCAGCGCGCGACGCACGACGACACCACGCGCAGCCTCGAACGGCAGCGGAACGACGTCGACGCCGAACGGGCCGTGCTCGCCGCCGCGGTGACGTCCGACACCGAACGCCTCGACCAGGACACTGCCGCGGTGGCGCTCGCCGTCGATCGGGTCACCGAGCACCTCGGCGCCGCTCCGGAGACGCTCGGCCGCGGGGTCGAGGCCCTCGACGCGTTCGTCAGGCGTCTGGACGCGGTGATCGAGGCCGACGTCCGGGCGGCCTCGGCGGCGGCCGACGTCGACGAACGTGCGGCCGAGGTCGACCGGGTGCTCAGCGCCCAGGGATTCGACGACGTCGCCTCCGCCCGTGCCGACGTGCTCGACCAGGCAACGGTCGGGGCACTCCGGGCCGAGGTCGCCCGCGCCGACCAGGCCCGTGCGGACGTCGACGCCGGGCTCGCCGACCCGGCCGTGGTCGCCGCGGCGGACGACGACCCGCAGACGCTCGACCTCGACGGCGCCCGCGCGGCGCGGGACGCCACCGCAGC
>NZ_JBFPFM010000040.1:0-30793 GCF_047977705.1 Curtobacterium sp. LFS084 | reverse complement strand
TTGTCTCCGACCCAACCTGCCGAAGCAGACCAGGCACGGGGTCAATAAATTGGCATTGACAATGTGCACGCTGTTGAGTTCTCAAGGACCAGACGCACTCCCCACTCGACCTCGAAAGAGGTTCCGCCAGAGAGGCATTTCGTCTCACCCCGAACAGACCACTTCGAGAGTGGATCGTCATCGGGATTCGTTGCCTGAGCGGGACCCCGTCCGGACTGCATCCCCGGGGCGTTTGCTCCGGTGACCGTCTCGGCCGTTCCGTTCTCCGCCTCAGCGGCAACGAGTGATTACTCTACACACGCCCCGGGGGCCCCGCCAACCAGCCTGCCGCCCGGGCGTGTCGCACGGGCGGATCCCCGGAACGACGCGGATCAACGGCGAACGGCCCGCCCCCATGCGGGGAGCGGGCCGTTCGGTGGTGCGGGTCAGAGCTTGGCGATGACCGGGTTCTTCAGGGTGCCGAGCCCCTCGATCGTCACCTCGACGACCTCGCCGTCGCGGATCTCGCCGACGCCGGCCGGGGTGCCGGTCAGGATGACGTCACCGGGCAGGAGCGTCCAGATCGACGAGACGAACTCGATGAGCGACGGGATGTCGTGCACCATCTCGCTCGTCGACCCCACCTGGCGCAGGTCGCCGTCGACGCGGGTCTCGATGCGGATGTCCGACGGGTCGATCTCGGTCTCGATCGCCGGGCCGAGCGGGCAGAAGGTGTCGAAGCCCTTCGACCGGGTCCACTGGCCGTCGCGGGCCTGCAGGTCACGCGCGGTGACGTCGTTGGCGATCGTGTAGCCGAGGATCACGCTCGCGAAGTCCTCGCGCGTGACGTTCTTCGCCAGGGACCCGATCACGATGGCGAGCTCACCCTCGTGGTCGACGCGTCCGACACCGGCGGGCAGGCGGATCGGGTCCTCGGGACCGATCACCGACGTGTTGGGCTTCAGGAACACCACGGGGTCGTCCCCGGCGCGCTCGTCCATCTCCGACGCGTGCTCGGCGTAGTTGAGCCCCACGCCGATCACCTTCGACCGCGGGATGACGGGGGCGAGGAGCTTGGCGTCCGCCAGCGGCACCCGCTCCCCCGTGGTCTCGAACCCCTGGTACATCGGGTCACCGGCCAGCACGACCAGGTCGCGCTCGTCGAGGATGCCGTACCGGGGGTCTTCGCCCTTGCTGCTGAACCGTGCGATCTTCACCGTTGGAGCCTATCGACGTGAGGTGTGCGTTCAGACCGGGTCGGTCAGGCGCGTCATCCACCCGTGCGGGTCGGGACGGCGGCCGTACTGGATGTCCGTGAGCTCGTCGCGCAGGGACATCGTCAGTTCGCCGGCGCCCACGGTCGGCGAACCGATCGTGAAGCCGTCGCCGCGGAGTTCCGCGATCGGGGTGACGACGGCGGCGGTCCCGCACGCGAAGGCCTCGGTGATCGAGCCGTCCGCGACACCGTCGCGCCACTCGTCGAGCGTCACACGTCGGCGTTCGACGCGCAGGCCGCGGTCTTCCGCCAGCTGCAGGATCGAGTCGCGCGTGATGCCCTCGAGGATGGAGTCGGAGTCGGGCGTGACGAGCGTGCCGTCCGCCTTCACCAGGACCACGTTCATGCCGCCGAGCTCCTCGAGGTACCTGCCCTCGACCGAGTCGAGGAACATGACCTGCTGGCAGCCGTGCTCGTATGCCTCCTGCTGGGGCAGGAGCGACGACGCGTAGTTGCCACCGGTCTTCGCCGCCCCGGTGCCGCCCTTGCCCGCTCGGGCGTAGTTCGTCGACAGCCAGATCGACACGGGCTTCGGCCCGGACGTGAAGTACGCCCCCGCCGGGCTCGCGATGCAGTGGTACGCCACCGCCTGCGCTGCGCGGACCCCCAGGAACGACTCGGTCGCGATCATGAACGGCCGCAGGTACAGGCTCGTCTCGGGCGCCGAGGGCACCCAGTCGACGTCGGTCCGGACCAGCTCGCGGATGGAGTCGACGAAGGTCTCGACCGGCAGCTCCGGGAGCGCGAGGCGACGGGCGGACCGCTGGAACCGCCGGGCGTTGGCGTCCGGCCGGAACGTCCACACCGAACCGTCCGCGTGCCGGTAGGCCTTCAAGCCCTCGAAGATCTCCTGCGCGTAGTGCAGGACGCTCGCGCTCGGGTCGAGGCTGATCGGGCCGTACGGGTGGACCGATGCGTCGTGCCACCCGGCGTCCAGGGTCCACTGCACGGTCGCCATGTGGTCGGTGAAGTGCTTGCCGAACCCGGGGTCGGCGAGGATCTCCTCGCGCTCGGCTGCGGCCCGGCGCTCGGCCGACGGGGTGGTGGCGAACGCGAGTTCGAAGTCGGTGTCGGTGCTCATCTGGGGAGACTCCTGTCAGGCGGTGGTGGTGCGCGCCGTTGCCGCGGCGGCGATGGCGTCGCCGATCTCGGCCGTGCGACGCTCGGAGGTGCCCCGGTCGGCGAGGTCGGCCTCGACCGCCCGCGTGACCGCCGACGCGAGGTCGCTGCGACCGATGTGGTCGAGCAGCAGTGCGACGGACAGGATGGCGGCCGTGGGATCGGCCTTCTGCTGACCCGCGATGTCCGGCGCGGAGCCGTGGACCGGCTCGAACATGCTGGGGAAGGTGCCGTCCGGGTTGATGTTGCCCGAGGCCGCCAGACCGATGCCGCCGCTGATCGCGCCGGCCAGGTCGGTGATGATGTCGCCGAAGAGGTTGTCCGTGACGATGACGTCGAACCTAGCAGGTTCGCGCACCATGTGGATGGTGACGGCGTCGACGTGCTGGTAGTCCACGGTGACGTCCGGGTACTCCGCGGCGACGGCCGCGACGGTGCGCTGCCAGAGGGCTCCGGCGTGCACGAGCACGTTGCTCTTGTGCACGAGCGTCAGGTGCTTCCGGGGGCGGCGGTCCGCGAGGGCGAAGGCGTACCGGACGACGCGCTCGACGCCGTACGCGGTGTTCAGCGAGACCTCGGTCGCGATCTCGTGCGGGGTGCCGACGCGGATCGCGCCGCCGTTGCCGACGTACGGTCCTTCGGTCCCCTCGCGCACGACCACGAAGTCGACGTCCCCGGGCGACGTCAGCGGGGTCGTCACGGACGGGTAGACCGCCGTGGGCCGGAGGTTGACGTAGTGGTCGAACGCGAACCGGAGCTTGAGCAGCAGCCCACGCTCGATGATCCCGCCGGCGAGCCGCGGGTCACGCGGGTCCCCGCCGACGGCACCGAGCAGGATCGCGTCGTGCGCGGCGATGGCGGACATGTCGTCCTCGGTGAGGATGTCCCCGGTCTCGAGGTACCGGGTGGCGCCCAGGGAGAACGGGGTCTCCTCGACGACGAGGTCGTCGGGCAGCACCGCGTGCAGCACCTTGAGCGCCTCGTCGACGACCTCGGGGCCGATGCCGTCCCCGCGGATGACCGCGAGCTTCACCGTCTTCGTCATGTCCGCCACTCCCCTACAGCGTGATGTCGATCTCGCGGAGCGACACCGCTTCGATCGTGGACCGGACGTGCTCGAGGATCTCGGCCGGGACGGGCGAGTCGACGGTCAGGACGCTGAGCGCCTGGCCACCGGCGGCCTCGCGCGAGATCTGCATCGCGGCGATGTTGATGCCGGCGTCGCCGAACTCCTTGCCGTAGACCGCGACGATGCCGGGCCGGTCGGTGTACTCCATGACCACGTGGTGCTCGGCGAGGGCGACCTCGACGTCGTGGCCGTTGATCTCGACGAGCTTCGCGACCTGCTTCGGGCCGGTGAGCGTGCCGGACACGCTGATCGCCGGGCCGTCGGACTGGGCGCCGCGGATCGTGAGCACGTTGCGGTACTCGGGGCTGTCCGAGTCGGTGATGAGCCGCACGGTGACCCCGCGCTGCTCGGCGATCAGCGGTGCGTTGACGTACGACACCTGGTCGCTGACGACGTCGGTGAACACGCCCTTGAGCGCCGCGAGCTTCAGCACGCTGACGTCGTACTCGGCGAGCTCGCCGTGCACCTCGACGTCGATGCTCGTCACGGGCGACGTGGCGAGGCCGGTGAAGACCTGGCCGAGCTTCTCGACGAGCGGGATGCCCGGGCGCACGTACGGGTCGATGACACCGCCGGCGACGTTGACCGCGTCGGGCACGAGCTCGCCGCCGAGGGCGAGGCGCACCGACTTGGCGACGGAGACGCCCGCCTTCTCCTGGGCCTCGTCCGTCGAGGCGCCGAGGTGCGGCGTGACGACGACGTTCGGGAGCGCGACGAGCGGCGAGTCCTTGGGGGGCTCGGAGACGAAGACGTCGAGTCCGGCGCCGGCGATGGTGTTCGACGTCAGTGCACGGTGCAGTGCGTCCTCGTCGATGAGCCCGCCGCGGGCGACGTTCACGACGAAGGCGGTCGGCTTCATGAGCGCGAACTGGTCGTCCGAGATCATGCCGACGGTCTCCGGCGTCTTCGGCATGTGGATGGTGGTGAAGTCCGCACGCTTCAGCAGGTCCTCGAGCGAGACGAGCTCGACCCCGAGCTGCTGGGCACGGGCCGTGGTGACGTACGGGTCGTACGCGATCACCTGCACGCCGAACGCCTGCAGCCGCTGCGTGATGAGCGCGCCGATCCGGCCCAGGCCGATGATCCCGACGGTCTTCTCGTAGAGCTCGACACCCGTGTACGCGGAACGCTTCCAGGTGCCGGCCGCGAGCGACGCGTGCGCGGCGGGGATGTGGCGCGCGAGCGACAGGATGTGGCCGACCGTGAGTTCGGCGGCCGAGATGATGTTCGACGTCGGCGCGTTCACGACCATGACGCCGGCGGTGGTGGCCGCCTTGATGTCGACGTTGTCGAGGCCGACGCCGGCACGGGCGACGACCTTGAGGTTCGGGGCCGCGACGATCGCCTCGGCGTCGACCTTGGTGGCGGAGCGCACCAGGATGGCGTGCGCGTCGGCGAGGGAGGCCAGGAGCGCGGGGCGGTCGGTACCGTCCACGTTCCGGATCTCGAAGTCGGGCCCGAGGGCGTCGACTGTGGCGGGCGAGAGTTCTTCGGCGATCAGGACGACCGGCTTCGGCACAGCTGCAGTTTCCTCACACGAGACGGGCGGTATCCCACCATCGTATCGACGTGTGGACGTGGTTACGACCGCAGGGTCGGCCCGGTGGGCGACCACCTGACGGCCAGGAGGGGGGGGGGGGGGGGGGCCCCCGCCCCCCCCCCGCCTCCTGTCCGTCAGTGGATGCTTCAGAAGTCCAGCAGTCGCGGGACGAACAGCTGCAGGTCGAGCCACAGCGCACCGGCCGCGGCGAAGGCGAGGACGAAGACGCCGACCGTGACGGCGAGCCGCGCGCGGCGACTCACCCACAGCGCCACGGCGAAGGCCACGGGCGCGATCGCGATGTCGAGGACGAGCCACGCCCACGGGGTGCTCCGCGCGAGCGAGTCGCCGCCGGAGGTGGTCCCGAGGAACGCGTTGAACGCCCGGACGGACTGCGAGACGGTCACCAGGTTGCCGATGCTCTGCACGGTCATGTACGCGAAGAGCAGCGCGAACACCACCCAGACGACGAGCTTGCCGACGAACGCCCCCGAGGGACGGCGGACGGTCGGGGTCGCGGCGGTCACCCGAAGCTCCTGGTCATGAGGAACGGCCAGGGGAAGAGCACGAGGGCGCCGAGCAGCATCCAGAGCAGACGGCTGCGGGTGCGCTGTCCGCGACCGGCCCAGAGGACGACGGTGAACCAGAGTGCCGGAGCGACGATCGAGAGGAACCGGAGGACCTCGACGAAGACGGTCAGCACGGTGTCGACGTTCGAGACGTACGAGGTCGAGGCGGTGAGCAGCCAGGCGACCGTGTAGAGCAGGTACAGGCCACCGAAGACGCCGAAGCCGATGAGCGCGCCCGAGGTCTCGGGGGCCTCGGGGTCGCGTCCGGCTCGCGCCTTCACGGTGACCGGGTTGTGTGCCGCGTCGACGTGGGTCGCGTCGTCGGCGTCGCCCCAGCTGAGGGCGTCGTCGTCGTGGTCGACCGAGCCGTCGGGCGGGGATGCTGCCGTGGTCATGCCTCGATCCTACGAGGCGAGCCGCTCGGGCTCGACCATGGACGAGCTGTGCGCCCGGTCCTCAGACGTCGGCGGGCTGGGTCTCGAGGACCTCGGCGACGACCTCGCGCACCGCGGGGAACAGCGGGTGGCTCTCCATCAGCCCGGTGAGGATCTCGGTGAGCGCGTGGGCCGTCGCACCCGAGCGGAGCAGCGCGTGCAGCTCGATCGACTCGGGATCGTTCTCGTCGTCGAAGTCGAGCGCGACCCGGACGGCGCCGAGCAGGTGGTCGACGGGGAGCCCGCGCTCGGCGAGCTGTGCGGCGGGGCCGACGAAGCGTTCGCGTCGACCGAGCTTCCGCAGCGGGTTGCGTCCGACCCGGACGGTGGTGTCCGGCAGGTGCGGGTTGGCGATCCGGGCGAGGTTCGCGGCGACGTAGCGCGCGTGCTCCTCGGGGTCGAAGCCGTGCTTGGCGACGAGGAGCGCGGTGGTCTCGGCCAGGACGCCGTCGACCTCGGCGCGGACGTCGTGGTCCTCGAGCGCCTCGCGGATGAGACGGATGCCGCGCACGTAGCCGTGGTAGGCGGCGGTCGCGTGGGCGGTGTTCACCGTGTAGAGCTTCCGCTCGACGAACGGCTGCAGGTCGTCGACCCAGGTCACGCCGTCGATCGCGGGCGGTTCGGCGTCCGAGTCGGCGAAGGGCGTGCGCTCGATGACCCACTCGTAGAAGGGCTCGAGCACGACGTCGAGGCCGCCGGACTGTCCGAGCACGCCGGACTGGTCGGGGACGATGCGGTCGATCGCGCAGTTCGCGAAGACCGCCGCGATGTCGCGGTCCTCGAGGATCGGGGCACGGCGGATGCTGGCGTGCAGCGAGTCCGTCGCGTTGAAGGCGTTCTCGCACGCCACGATCGTGACGTCGCCAGCCTCGAGCGGCCGGGCGGCGAGCCCCTCGGCGATGACGGGGGCGACGAGCGGCAGGGTGCGGGCGCCGACCGCGGTCGTGACGACGTCGGCCTCGGCGATGGCCCGGACGACCTGCTCGCGCTCGGTCTTGCTGCTCAGGGCGCGGAAGCCGTAGACGAGGTGCTCGACCGGCATCTCGCCGACCTCGTGCACCACGAACCGGCCGGCCTCGTTGAGGGCCGTGACGACGCGGTCGTCGACGTCCACGAAGGTGAGCTCGTAGCCGCTCGCGACCAGGAACTGACCCACGAACCCGCGTCCGATCTTGCCGGCGCCGATGTGGACCGCTCGCTTCGTCACCGCCATCCGACGATCCTCCCATGCTGGACGACGACATGAGGACCGCACACGTCCGCGAGGGACGACGGCCGTCGCGAAACGTCCCCGGGAACGCCGAGGACACGCCGGTGTGCGGCGTCGGGGGTGGTGGTGAAGAGCTGCATAACGTTCGGGTCACATCGCGAGGCGGCGGTGCGGGTGCACCGCCGCCTCGAGAGTCGAGTGTGGTGCGAAGACTACCGCGCGGCCGAACCGTCCACGTAGTCGGCGTCGTTCGACTTCCACGCGAACAGGGCGCGCAGCTCGCGTCCGGTCGCCTCGATCGGGTGGTTCTCACCCTTGGCGCGGAGCGCCTTGAACTCCGGCGCACCGGCGTCCTGATCGTCGATGAAGCGCTTCGCGAAGGCACCGTTCTGGATGTCCGCGAGGACGGCCTTCATGTTCTCCTTGACCTCGGGCGAGATCACGCGCGGGCCGGAGACGTAGTCACCGAACTCGGCCGTGTCGGAGATCGACCAGCGCTGCTTGGTGAGGCCGCCCTCCCAGATGAGGTCGACGATGAGCTTGAGCTCGTGCAGGACCTCGAAGTAGGCGATCTGCGGCTGGTAGCCCGCCTCGACCAGGGTCTCGAAGCCGTACTGGATGAGCTGCGACGTGCCACCGCAGAGGACGGCCTGCTCGCCGAACAGGTCGGTCTCGGTCTCCTCGGTGAAGGTCGTCTTGATGCCGCCGGAGCGGAGGCCGCCGATGGCCTTCGAGTAGCTCCACGCGAGGTCCCAGGCGGAACCCGACGCGTCGACCTCGACGGCGACGATCACCGGGACGCCGCGGCCGGCCTCGTACTCGCGGCGCACGGTGTGCCCCGGGCCCTTCGGCGCGACGAGCGAGACGTCGACGCCCTCGGGGGCCTCGATGTAGCCGAAGCGGATGTTGAAGCCGTGCCCGAAGACGAGCGTCGCGCCCGGCTTGAGGTTGGGCTTGATGTCCTCGGCGTAGACGATGCGCTGGACCTGGTCCGGCGCGAGGATGACGACGACGTCGGCCCACGCCGTGGCGTCGGCGGGGGTGTGGACCTCGAACCCGGCCTCCTCCGCCTTCTGGCGGCTCTTCGAGCCCTCCTGCAGGCCGATCTTGACCTCGACGCCGCTGTCGCGGAGGTTGAGGGCGTGGGCGTGGCCCTGCGAGCCGTACCCGATGACGGCGACCTTCTTGCCCTGGATGAGCGTCAGGTCGGCGTCGGCGTCGTACACGATGTCAGTCACGGTGGTGGTTCTCCTGTGGTCGGTTCGGGAAGCGTTCGTTGCGTGGAGTCGGGAGAGACGGCCTGGAGGCGCGGTGCGGGTGGCGACCCGCGCCTCCAGTCCGCCACGGGTCGCGGTCAGCGCACCCGGTCGGTGATGCTCTTGGGCCCACGGCCCATGCCGAGGAGGCCCGCGCGGGCGAGCTCCTTGATGCCGTAGGGCTCGAGCACGCGGAGGATCGCCTGGATCTTGCCGGGGTCGCCGGTCACCTCGACGATGAGCGAGTCGTTCGCGACGTCGACGACCTGTGCACGGAACAGGTTCACTGCCTCGAGCACGGCCGACCGCGTCTGGTTGTCCACCCGCACCTTCACGAGCATGTGCTCGCGCTGGACGGACTGCGAGAAGTCCAGCTCGACGATCTTGATGACGTTGACCAGCTTGTTGAGCTGCTTCGTCACCTGCTCGAGCGGGAGGTCCTCGACGTCGACGACGACCGTGATGCGGCTGAGGCCGTCGACCTCGGTGTTGCCCACGGCGAGGGACTCGATGTTGAACCCGCGCCGGGCGAAGAGGCCGGCGACGCGCGTGAGCAGACCCGGCTTGTCCTCGACGAGGAGGGAGAGGACGTGGCTCATGCGGTTTCCCCCGTCATGTCGGCGTCCTCGTCGTCCCACGTGGGGGCGAGGGCCTGGGCGTACTCGATGGACGAGTTGCTGACACCCTGCGGGACCATCGGCCAGACCATCGAGTCGCGGCTCACGACGAAGTCGATCACCACGGGGCGGTCGTTCGTCTCGAGCGCGAGCTGGATGGCGGCGTCGACCTCCTCCGGCTTCTCGACGCGGATGCCGAGGGCACCGTAGGCGTCGGCGAGCTTCACGAAGTCCGGGACCCTGCGGGTGCCGTGTCCGGTCTGCAGGTCGGTGAACGAGTGCCGTCCGTCGTAGAACAGCGTCTGCCACTGCCGCACCATGCCGAGCGACGAGTTGTTGATCACCGCGACCTTGATCGGGATGTCGTTGATGACGCAGGTCGCGAGCTCCTGGTTCGTCATCTGGAAGCAGCCGTCGCCGTCGATCGCCCAGACCACGCGGTCGGGCTGGGCGACCTTCGCGCCCATCGCCGCGGGGACGGAGTAGCCCATCGTGCCGGCGCCGCCGGAGTTCAGCCAGGCGTTCGGCCGCTCGTACTTGATGAACTGCGCCGACCACATCTGGTGCTGACCGACACCGGAGGCGTACACGGCCTCGGGGCCGGAGAGCTCGCCGATGCGGCGGATGATCGCCTGCGGTGCGAGGAGCCCGTCGGTCGGTTCCGCGTAGCCGAGCGGGAAGTCGGTGCGCAGCTGGTCGAGCTTCGTCCACCAGTCGGCGGTGGAGGCACGCTCGTCCGCCGGCACGCCGTTCCAGGCGTCGAGCAGGTCGACCAGGACCTCGCGCGCATCGCCCACGATCGGGACGTCGGCGAAGCGGATCTTCGAGATCTCGGCCGGGTCGATGTCGACGTGCACGACCTTGGCGTTCGGCGCGAACTCGTCGGCCTTGCCGGTCACGCGGTCGTCGAACCGGGCGCCGAGCGCGATGATCAGGTCGCTGTCCTGCAGCCCGAGCACCGCGGGGACGGTGCCGTGCATGCCGGGCATGCCGAGGTGCTGCGGGTGCGAGTCCGGGAACGCGCCACGGGCCATCAGCGTCGTGACGACCGGCGCACCGGTGGCCTCGGCGAAGCGGAGCAGCTCGGCCGTCGCGCCGGAGCGGACCACCCCGCCGCCGACGTACAGCACCGGGCGCTCGGCCTCGGCCAGGAGCTGGGCGGCCGCGGCGATCTGCTTGCCGTGCGCCTTGGTCACCGGACGGTAGCCGGGCAGGTCGATCTTGGGCGGCCAGACGTACGGTGCCGACTTCTGCTGGGCGTCCTTCGTGATGTCGACGAGGACGGGGCCGGGGCGCCCGGTCGTCGCGATGAGGTGCGCCGCGGCGAGGGTCGCCGGCACGTCGGCCGGGTCGGTCACGAGGAACGAGTGCTTCGTGATCGGCATCGTGATGCCGACGATGTCGGCTTCCTGGAAGGCGTCGGTGCCCATGAGCGTCGAGAACACCTGGCCGGTGATCGCGATGAACGGCACCGAGTCCATGTAGGCGTCGGCGATCGCGGTGACGAGGTTCGTCGCGCCGGGGCCCGAGGTCGCGATGGCGACCCCGACCTTGCCGGACGCCGAGGCGTAGCCCTCGGCGGCGTGGCCGGCGCCCTGTTCGTGCCGGACGAGGACGTGGCGGATCGTCGTGGACGCCATCAGCTCGTCGTAGAACGGGATGATGGCACCGCCCGGCAGGCCGAAGACGTCGGTGATCCCGAGGTGCTCGAGCGTCCGGAGGACGGCTCCCGAGCCGGTCAGGATCTCCGGCGTCCGGCGTGCACCGGCGGCCGCGGACAGCGGAGTGGCTTCCGTGGGCATGAGGTGTTCCTTGCCTGGAGAGGTGGCGATGGTGCGTGTGTCGACGCTAGCCCGTGACCGCGCCCTTGGCGGCGGACTGGACGAGCTTCGCGAACTTCGCGAGGACTCCGCGGGTGTAGCGCGGGGGCAGCGGGGCCCAGCCTGCTCGGCGGGCTTCCAGCTCGGCGTCGTCGACCAGTAGGTCGAGCGAGCGAGCCGCGATGTCGACACGGATGCGGTCGCCATCGCGCACGAATGCGACTGGACCTGCGTCCACCGCTTCCGGTGCGATGTGGCCGATGCACAGGCCGGTTGTGCCGCCTGAGAATCGTCCGTCCGTCAACAGTAGTACATCCTTGCCGAGTCCAGCGCCCTTGATGGCCGCGGTGATGGCGAGCATCTCGCGCATGCCGGGTCCGCCCTTGGGGCCCTCGTACCGGATGACGACGACGTCGCCCTTCTGGATCTGCCCCTCGGTGAGGGCGTCCATGGCGGCGCGCTCGCGGTCGAACACCCGTGCCGGGCCCTCGAAGACCTCGGCGTCGAACCCGGCCGTCTTCACGACCGCGCCCTCGGGGGCGAACGAGCCCTGCAGGATCGTCAGGCCGCCGGTGGCGTGGATCGGGTTGTCGAGCGTGCGGAAGACCTCGCCGTCGAGCGCCGGCGGATCGATCTCGGCGAGGTTCTCGGCGAGGGTCTTGCCCGTGACGGTCATGACGTCGCCGTGCAGCAGACCCGCGTCGAGCAGCGCCTTCATGATCACCGGGATGCCGCCGTTGCGGTCCACGTCGACCATGACGTACTTGCCGAACGGCTTCATGTCCGCCAGGTGCGGGACCTTCGAGCCGATGCGGTTGAAGTCGTCGAGGGACAGCTCGACCTCGGCCTCGTGCGCGATCGCGAGGAGGTGGAGGACGACGTTCGTGGAGCCTCCGAGCGCCATGGCGACGGCGATGGCGTTCTCGAACGCCTCCTTCGTCAGGATCTGGCGCGCGGTGATGCCGTGCCGGAGCATGTTCACCACGGCTTCGCCGGAGCGGTGCGCGTAGTAGTCACGACGACGGTCCGCGCTGGGCGGCGCCGCCGAACCGGGCAGCGACATGCCGAGGGCCTCGGCGACCGACGCCATGGTGTTCGCGGTGTACATGCCACCGCAGGCGCCCTCGCCCGGGACGATGGCGCACTCGATCTTCTTGAGCTCCTCTTCGCTCATCGTGCCCGCCTTGCAGGCGCCGACACCCTCGAAGGAGTCGATGATCGTGACTTCCTTCATCGTGCCGTCGGCCTGCTTGACGTACCCGGGCATGACCGAGCCGGCGTAGAGGAAGACGCTCGCGAGGTCGAGTCGCGCCGCGGCCATGAGCATCCCGGGCAGGGACTTGTCGCAGCCGGCGAGCAGGACGGTGCCGTCCAGGCGCTCGGCGTTCACGACCGTCTCGACGCTGTCGGCGATGACCTCGCGCGAGACGAGGGAGAAGTGCATGCCCTCGTGGCCCATCGAGATCCCGTCGGAGACGGAGATGGTCCCGAACTGGAGCGGGTACCCGCCGCCGGAGTGGACGCCTTCCTTGGCGCCCTGCGCGAGGCGGTCGAGGGAGAGGTTGCAGGGGGTGATCTCGTTCCAGGAGGACGCGATACCGATCTGCGGCTTCTCCCAGTCCTCGTCGCCCATGCCGACGGCCCGCAGCATGCCACGCGAGGTGGTTGCTTCGATCCCGTCGGTGACGACCCGGCTGCGGGGCTTCACGTCGATGTCAGGCATGGGGTGAGTCTAGGCGCAGTTGGGATACCAGGCGGACAACAACATGCGTTCGCATGCGGTCGGGTCATGGCGGGCCGGGAGGCGCGGGTCGGGTCCGTCAGGCCGGTCGCGTCGCGCGCGCCCGGGCGAGCTGCTTCAGGACGGCGGTCAGGGCGGTCGGGTCGGCCACGCGGTAGCCGGCGAGCGTGTCGCCCTCCCCCACCTTGACGCCCACGTCGCCGTCACCGAGCACGCGGAAGGCGTCCTCGTCGGTGACGTCGTCGCCGGCGAAGAACACCGCGTCGGCGCCGTGCAGATCGCGCAGGCGGGCGATCGCGTCGCCCTTCGTGACGTGCCGGACGGCGAACTCGAGGATGTCCTTGCCCCCGCGCTCGAGGACCTCGGGGTCGGCGTCGTGCGCCGCTGCGCTCGCGGCCTGGTCCGCCTCGGCGGCGACCTCGGCGCTGACCCGGCGTGTGTGCACACCGTGACCGGCGGGCTTGTGCTCGATGACGACGCCCGGGAACCGCTCCCCGACGGCGTCGAGCGCGGCACCGATCCGAGCGACGCGGGCCTGCTCGTCGGCCGTCAGCGCGGCCTCGTCGTGCCCGTCCACGCGCCACTCGACGCCGTGCGAGCCGACGAGTGCCATGTCCTCGGGTGCGTGCGTGACCGCGGCGAGGCTGCCGAGCGGGCGGCCCGAGACGAGGACGACCTCGGTGTCCTTCGCCCGGTGCAGCGTGAGGACCGCGGCCCACGAGCCCGGCAGCGCGCCGACCTGGGACGGGTCGTCGGCGAACGGCGCGAGCGTGCCGTCGAAGTCGAGGGCGACGATGAGTCGCGGCGCAGCCGCGAGCGTCTCGAGGGCCCGGTCGATCGCGGTCTGGTCGGTCGTCGTCTCAGGCATCCCGCGCCTCCCGGGTGTCCTCGGCCGCACGCGCGGTCTGCGCGTCCTGGTCGAAGATCGACATGTTGTCCGTCTGCGCCTCGCGGTGCCGGTCCTTCGGGTCCGCCGCGGAGGGGTCGATCTGGGCGTTCTTCGGCGCGTGCCGGTCCAGGGCCTCGAGGAACGAGCGCGACCAGCGCGCCACGTCGTTGTCGCGGACGCGCTTCCGGAGCGCGCGCATGCGGGTGGACCGCTCACGCCTCGGCATCTCGATGGCGCGCTGGATCGAGTCCTTCAGCGCACCGATGTCGTGCGGGTTGACGATGACGGCCTGCTTCAGCTCGTCGGCGGCACCGGCGAACTCGGACAGGATGAGGACGCCGTCGTTGTCGAACCGGGCCGCGACGTACTCCTTCGCGACGAGGTTCATGCCGTCCCGGAGGGCCGTCACGAGCATGATGTCGGCGGCGAGGTAGAGCGCCACCATCTCCTCGCGCGGGTAGCCGTGGTGCAGGTACGCGATCGGCTGGTGTCCGATGACGCCGAGGTCGCCGTTGATCCGGCCGACCGTGAGCTCGATCTCGTCGCGGAGCGTCGCGTACGTGTCGACGCGCTCGCGGCTCGGGCTGGCGACCTGCACGAGCGTCGCGTCCTCGACCCGGATCCGGCCGTCCTCGACGAGTTCACCGAAGGCCTTGATGCGGTGCCGGATGCCCTTCGTGTAGTCCAGCCGGTCGACGCCGAGCAGGACCGTCTTCGGGTTGCCGAGGCTCGCGCGGATCTCGCGGGCGCGCTCCTGCACCTCGGGGCGGTGCGCGATCTCCTCGAAGCCGGCGGCGTCGATCGAGATCGGGAAGTGCCGGGCCTCGACGTGCCGCACGGTGATGCCCTTGCGGCTGCGCGGGGCGTCCGGGTCGTCGACCGGGACGTCGATCGTCTGCCCCTTGGTCGTGTAGCCCTTGATGTGCCGGACCGCGCGGAGGAAGTCGCTCGCGTCGTCGTGCCGCTGGAACCCGATGACGTCCGCACCGAGCAGTCCGTCGAGGATCTGCGCGCGCCACGGGAGCTGGGCGTAGATGCCGACGGGCGGGAACGGGATGTGGTTGAAGAACCCGATCGTCAGGTCGGGTCGCATCGCACGGAGGAGCGCCGGGACGAGCTGCAGCTGGTAGTCCTGCACCCAGACGATGCCGTCCTGCTCCACGATCTCGGCGATCTGCTCGGCGAACCGCTGGTTCACACGCTTGTAGGCGTTCCACCAGTCGCGGTGGTAGCTCGGGTGCTCGATGACGTCGTGGTACAGCGGCCAGAGGGTGTCGTTGCTGAACCCCTCGTAGTACTCCTCGACGTCGTCGTTGCTCAGGGGGACGGGCACGATGTGGATGCCCTCGTTGTCGAACGGGGCGACCTCGACGTCCGGCTGACCCACCCAGCCGACCCAGGCACCGTCGTTCGCGCGCATCACCGGCTCGAGCGCCGTGACGAGACCGCCGGGCGAGTGCCGCCAGCCCTCGTTGCCGTCCTCGTCGACGACGCGGTCCACCGGCAGGCGGTTCGAGGCGACGACGAACGCGTAGCGGGTCTGGTCGGTGCGGGGTGCTGCCATGGGGTGCTGGGATCTCCGTTCCGTCCGGCACGATCGCCGGGTTCGGTGCCGAAGCTACCAGCGTGCCGACAGCGGATTCACGGCGGATCGGCGGATTCCGACGCGCTGCGTGCACCGGGGACGAGCAGCGCACGGCCGGCCCCGGGGTTCCGGAGGGCGTGGCTCAGTAGGCTCGGGGCATGGTCATGACACGGGCGTGGCGGAACGGCACGGCGGCGGAACGCGACTTCCCGGTCGACCGGATCTCCGACCTCATCGCCGAGGACGGCACGTTCGTCTGGGTCGACTACACCGACCCGGACCCGACCGACCTCGAGCACGTCGAGGCCGAGCTCGGCATCCACGCGCTCGCGGTCGAGGACGCCGTCGAACGCGGCCAGCGACCGAAGCTCGACCGCTACCGCGACAGCCTCTTCCTGGTCGTCTACGACGTGGACGGTCTCGACCACGCAGGGGACCTCACCGTCCACGAGGTGAAGGCGTTCGTCACCGCACACGCCCTCGTCACGATCCACGGCGCCGACGTCGACACCGGGTCCGTCGAACGCCGGCTCGAGGCGACCACGGACCTCGCCGACCACGGTGTCCCGTGGTTGGTGTGGGGACTGCTCGACGCGGTGACCGACCACGCCACGAGTGCGGTCGAGGACATCGAGCGGCGGATCGACGAGCTCGAGGAGGACCTCTTCGAGCACGGCACGCCCCGCGAGCAGCAGATCCAGCGGCGGTCGTTCCGGCTCCGGAAGGCCCTCGGCGTCCTGCGGCGCCAGGTGGTCCCGACCCGGGACAGCGTCGCCTCGCTGCTGCACGGCGACGCCGAGACGATCTCGAACGGCATCCGCCCCTACTTCCGCGACGTCGAGGACCACCTCGTGTCGATCACGGACTCCGTCGACCAGCTCCGCGACGCGGTGTCGAGCGTCCTCGACACGAACCTCAACCTGGCGTCGAACCGGCAGAACACGGTGATGAAGAAGGTGACGAGCTGGGCGGCGATCATCGCGATCCCGACGGCCATCACGGGGTTCTTCGGCCAGAACCTGAAGTTCCCGGGGATGGGCCAGTGGAGCGGCCTCTACTTCTCCCTCGGGCTCATCATCGCCTCGTCGCTGACGCTGTACCGCGTGTTCAAGACGAAGGACTGGCTGTAGCGCCCCGGGCGGGTCAGAGCCGCAGCGCGAGCACCCCGGCCACGACCGTGAGCGGTGCCACGATGCACCCGAGCGCCATGTAGCGCCCCCACGACAGGTGGACGCCCTCGGACGACAGCCGGGCGTGCCAGAGCAGCGTCGCGAGCGATGCCCACGGCGTGATGAGGCAGCCGGCGTTCACGCCGACGAGGAGTGCCGCGTACCGCAGGGCCTCGTGCCCGGCCGCGGGCTCGAGCACGAGGTAGGCGGGCAGGTTGTCGATCGCGTTCGCCGCCACCGCGCCGGCACCCCCGAGTGCCAGGAGCGGACCCGTCCCGGTGCCACCGGGCAGCGCGTCCACGATCGGGTCCGTGAGCCCGGTGGTGTGCAGGGTCTCGACGACGACGAAGAGCCCCGCGGCGAACAGCAGGGTGGACCACGGCACGCGGGAGATCCGGAGCTCCGACGGCGCGCGGAAGGCGGCGACGACGACGAGCACCACCGCAGCGACCACGGCGGCGATCCAGACGGTCACGCCCGCGGTCAGTGCGACGACGAGCGCGACGAGCACCGCAGAGGCCGACCAGAAGAACACCGGGTCGGCGGCACCGCGCACCGCGACCGGCGTGTACCGGCCGAAGAGCTTGCCGCGGAACACCACGAGGAGCACGGCGCACGGGATGACGACCCCGGCGAGCGCCGCCCACACCATGAGCCCGGCGAACGGGATCGGTCCGTCGAGCCCGATCCGGTCGACGGCGAGCAGGTTGGTCAGGTTCGACACGGGCAGGAGCAGCGACGCCGTGTTCGCGAGCCAGACGGTCGTCAGCGCGAACGGCATGGGCGGCAGGCCGACGCGGCGCGCGAGCGTGATGACGATCGGCGTGAGGAGCACCGCCGTGGTGTCGATCGACAGGAAGACGGTGCACAGGACGGCGAGCACGACGACGGCGCCCCACAGCCCGATGGTGCGACCGCCACCCACCCGGGCGGCGAGGTCGGCGAGCCGGTCGAAGACGCCGGCGTCCGCGGCGAGCTCGGCGACGACGGTGAGGCCGAGCACGAACGCCAGGACCGGGACGACCCGGTCGGCGAGCTCGGCGAGGTCGGACAGGGGGAGCAGCCCGAGGGCGACGCACACCGCGCCGACCACGAGCAGGACTCCGCCGATGACGGCCTGGCGCACGGTGACTCCTCGAACTGCGCGCCGGCAGGGTGACCGGCGGCGCTCCAATGTAGCGGCCGGTAGCGTTGACGGGACGACCAGAGGAGGAACCCGTGCGGAAGTTCATGTTCAGCGGTGCCGTGTGGAGCTCGATCATCAGCGGCTACAGCGTGCTGCAGACCACCCGGCAGGGCCCGCGTGACTGGCGCCTGGCGCTCACGTGGGTGGCGTGGATCGCGACGACGCTCGTGGCGATCGGCACCGTCGTCGAGGACGACCGTGCCGTGAAGGCGCGGCAGCCCTAGGGCCGGTGCGGCACCCCTGGGGCCGGCTCACCGGCCCGCCGGGTCGCGAGGCGACCGGGGGACGGCGGGGAGGCAGGTGGCGGGGCCGCCCCGTGCCTCCCGTCCGTTCGGGGGGTGCGGCTACGGCACGTCGGAGGGACGGACGTCGGACGTGCTGATCGGCCCGGTGAACATCGCCGCGCGGTCGTCGTGGTCCCCACCGAAGAGCGCGGAGGACGCCGCGGTCGACGCGCTCCGTCGCCGGGGCTGGGCGACGTCCTCGACCATGAGCACGCGCTGCACCGGCTGGGCGTCGGGGTGGGTGCGCTGGATCCAGGCGACGAGTTCCTCGCGGACGTAGCACCGCAGGTCGAAGAGCGCCGGTGCGTCGTGTGCGGTGACGAGCACCCGGACGTGCACGAAGCCCTGGACGGCGTCGGTGACCTGGAGCACCTGCACCCGGCGGTCCCACAGCTCGGTGCGCTCGAGGATCCGCTCGAGCTCGGCGCGCATGTCACCCGGGCGGACCCGCCAGTCGAGGTCGAACTCCACGGCGCCGAGCAGTTCGCTGTTCGTCCGCGTCCAGTTCTCGAACGGGGTGCTCGTGAAGTAGGTCGACGGGAGCACGAAGCGTCGGTCGTCCCAGAGGTGCACGACGACGTAGGTCAGCGTGATCTCCTCGATCCGCCCCCACTGCTGCTCGACCACGACCACGTCGTCGACCCGGATCGACCCGGAGAACGCGAGCTGCATGCCGGCGAACACGTTGCCGAGCGTCGACTGCGCCGCGAGTCCGGCGATGACCGAGATGAGTCCGGCGGAGGCCAGGACGCTCGCACCCGCGGCCTCGACCCCGGGGAACGTGAGCAGGATGGCCCCGACCGCGATGATGACGAGCACGGCGACCGTCAGCCGTCGGAGCACCAGCACCTGGGTCTTCACGCGTCGGGCGACGCGGTTGTCGGGGACGTCGGTGCGGTAGCGGTGCAGCCCGAGGCTCTCGAGGAAGATCGCGACCTCGCACGCCAACCAGCAGCCGGTGCCGATGACGGCGATGAGGAACACGTGCGAGACCTCGTCGCGCCACGGGTACGCGCTGGTGTCCGGGATGCTCGTCGCGAACGCGGTCCAGGTCATGGCGATGAGCAGCACCGTCCGGAAGGGGTGCTTCACGCGGCGGGAGAGGACGGACGCCCAGCGTTCCCGTCTGGCGAGTGATCGGAAGACGAGGTGGGTGACGAGTGCCGCGACGGCGGTGATGAGCAGCGCGAACCCGACCGCGACGAGGAGCCGGAGGAGGATGTCCATCCCTCCATCGAAGCAACCCCCGGCAGGCCTCGCCCAGGAACGCGACCGTCCCGACGACGGAAGGCGCGGTGCCGGACCGGCACCGCGCCTCCTGGCCGGGGCTGCTACTTCTCGTTCGTCGACGTGAGCGAGTCCACGTAGTCCTGGTGCTCGGACGCCCACTTCGCGGTGATCGCGGGGTACTCGCTCGTCTTCGCGCCGCTGTTCACGAGCGCGTTCTCGAGGGAGTAGAGCGTGTCGGAGTCCATCTCGAAGTCCTCCATCCACTTCGACGCCTGCGGGAAGTCGTCGCCGAAGTCCTTCTTGGCGATCGTGTGGATCTCCTCGTTCTCGCCGAGGGCGCCCTTCGGGTCTTCAAGGTCCTTGATCGGGAAGGCGTCGTACGCCCAGTGCGGACGCCACAGCGTCACGACGACGTCCTGCTGCTTCGCGATGGCGGCCTTGAGGTCGGCGAGCATCGCCGGCGTCGAGCTCGTGACGAAGTCCATGCCGTCGAGGCCGTACTGCGGGATCACCTGGTCCTGCACCACCTTCGTCTCGCCGGCTGCGGGTTCGATGCCGACGATCCTGTTGCCGAAGTCCGACGCCTTCGCCTTGAGCTCGTCGATCGAGTCGATGTCGGAGTACTCCGGCACGGCGAGTTCGAGGGACGCCTGCTCGTTCCACGCGCCGAGGTCCGTCAGGTCCTCGCCGTACGTGTCCATGTACTCCTTGTGCGTGTTCGGCAGCCAGGTGTCGAACACGACGTCGTAGTCGCCGGACGCGAGGCCCGTGTAGGCCGGCGCGACGTCGGAGTTGGTGAGCTGGACGTCGTAGCCCTGCTGCTCGAGGACGTGCTTCCAGAGGTAGCTGGCGGCGGTGTCCTCGTCCCAGCCGTTGAAGACGACGACGTGCATCGACTTCTGGTCGCCGTTGTCGACCGTGCCCGATGCCCCGTAGTAGCCGGGCGGCATGCAGGCGGACAGGCCGAGGGCGGTGGTGGCGGCGAGGGCGGCCGCGGCGAGGACGCGGCGGGTGCGCGGGGTGCGGTTGCGCGGGGTGCGGGTGCGCGGGGTGCGGGTGCGCGGGGTGCGGTTGCGCGGGGTGCGGTTGCGCGGGGTGCGGTTGCGCGGGGTGCTGGTGCGCTTCATGGTGTGGTCCTTCCTCACGCGTCGACGGTCGGGCGGTCGGTGACCGCTTCGGTGGTGGCGGCGGTCTGGGCGGTCGCCGCGGACGGGGTCGGGGTCGCGCTCGCGCTCGCCGCGTTCGCGGTCGCGGTCGCCGCGTTCGGGGTCGCAGTCGCGCGCTTCCGGCGTCCGAAGAGCCTGGAGGCGCGGCCCGAGTCGCCGCCCAGCGCTGCGGTCAGACGGTCCAGCAGGATCGCCAGGACCACGACCGACAGGCCGGCCTCCGCTCCGAGGCCGACGTCGATGCGGTTCAGCGAGGCGACGATCTGCTCCCCCAGACCACCGGCGCCGACCATGCCGGCGATGACGACCATCGAGAGCGACAGCATGATGACCTGGTTGATCCCCGCCATGATGCTGGCCTTCGCGAGCGGCAGCTGGATCTGCCGGAGGATGCGCCACGGGCTCGAGCCGAACGCGGCGCCGGCCTCGACGACCTCGCTCGGGACCCCGCGGATGCCGAGCTCGGTGAGCCGGACACCGGGGGCCATCGCGAACACGATCGTCGCGACGATGCCGGGGACGACACCGACGCGGAAGAGCAGCAGCGCCGGGATGAGGTAGACGAACGCCGGCGTCGTCTGCATGAAGTCCAGCACCGGCCGGATGACCCGGCTCGCGGCGTCGGAGCGGGCTGCCCAGATGCCGAGCGGGATGCTGAACACCACCGCGAGGCCCGCGGCGACGATCACGAGCGCGAGGGTGTCCATCGCGTTCGTCCACTGGCCGACGCTGACGATGAAGAGCAGGCCGACGGCGGCGCCGAGCGCGAGCTTCCAGCCCTTGGCAACGAACGCGAGGACGACGAGGACCGCGACGACGACCCAGAACGGCGGCGTGGCGAGGAAGTACTCCATCCACGCGTCCATCCAGGTGAAGACGTAGCGGACGACGTCGAAGAAGCCGGAGAGGTAGGTGGTGATCCAGTCGACGATCGCGGCCACCCAGGTGCCGAGGGGCAGGTGGAAGTCGCCGAAGGAGTTGGTACCGGGGGTGATCATGCGTGGTCTCCTTCGGTGGTGGGCGTCGCGGCAGCGGGCGGCGTCTCGCCGGGCGGCGTCTCGCCGGGCGGCGTCTCGCCGGCGTCGGCGAGGGTCGAGTCCATGTCGGAGTCGCTGATCCGGGTGACCGGTTCGAGCACCGGGATGGGCATCGTTGCGGTCGGCACGTTGCCGAGGGCGGCGAGCAGCGTCACACGCGGGACGACACCGAGCAGGCGCCCTTCGTCGTCGACGACCGCGATCGGCAGCGGTGACTCGACGGCGAGCTCGAACAGGTCGGTGAGCGCGGTGTCCGGCGCGACGCGCGCGAACTCGGTGTTCACGATGGCGTCGAGGTCGGTGTCGCCGGCCTTGACCTGGCGCATGACGTGCCGGTCGCGGACCCAGCCCTCGAGCTTCCGGCCGCGTCCGGTGACGAAGACCGCCGCCGTCTGCAGGTCGCGCATCGTGCGGAGGGCGCCACGGGGGCCGACCGTCAGCGGGACCGCGGCGCGCGCGGGCTCCATGACGCTCGACGCGGTGAGCACCCGGGCGCGGTCGACGTCCTGCACGAACTGGGCGACGTAGTCGTTCGCCGGGTCGGTGAGGATCTCCTCCGGCGATCCGATCTGCACGATCCGTCCGTCGCGCATCACGGCGATGCGGTCGCCGAGGAACATCGCCTCGTTGAGGTCGTGGGTGATGAAGACGATCGTCTTGCCGAGTCGCTGCTGCAGGTCGACGAGCTGCTCCTGCATCTCGCGGCGGATCAGCGGGTCGAGTGCGCTGAACGCCTCGTCCATGAGCAGGACGTCGGTCTCGGCGGCGAGGGCGCGGGCGATGCCGACACGCTGCTGCATGCCGCCGGAGAGCTCGTCGGGCTTCGCGTCCGCCCAGACGTCGAGTCCGACGAGGCCGATCACCTCGCGGGCCTTGGTGAGTCGGGTGGCCTTGTCGACGCCGTTCACCTCGAGGCCGAACGCGACGTTCTCGAGCACGGTGCGGTGCGGCAGGAGCGCGAAGTGCTGGAAGACCATCGAGACGCTCGACCGACGGATGTCGCGGACCTGGCGCGGGGTGGCCCCCGTGACGGTGCGACCGCCGATCTCGACGTGCCCCGCCGTCGGTTCGAGCAGGCCGTTCAGCATGCGGATGAGCGTCGACTTGCCCGAGCCGGACAGACCCATGACGACGAAGATCTCGCCGGGACGCACGTCGAAGGACGCGTCGATCACGGCCGCGGAGCCGAGGTCGCGGACCTCGTCACGGGTGGCGCCGGCGGCGAGCCGGCGGACCGCCTCGCCTGGACGGCGGCCGAACACCTTGTAGGCGCCGTGCACGCGCACGGCCGGCACGCCGGTGGGGTCGTCCGGCGTGGTGGCACGCCGGTCCTGGGGTGGTGCGATGGTCAACGGTGCTCCTCGCGGGACCGCGGCGCGATGGGCGCACGGCGGTACCGGTGGTTGCGGACGGGTCGCCCGGCACCGTGTTCGGCGGCATCGCATCGAGCCCGCGCAACGGCGCAGGGCGAGCGATCACGCACGCGGGGGACGTACTCGGGACGGCCCCGGTCCGGCCGACCGTACGGCCCCCGCTGTGCTGCTGCGGTGGACGCGTCCTGATCGTCGGTGTCCCTGAAGGGACGTTCAAGGCTATCGGCGGTTGTCCCCCGACGCGAATTCGGGTCCGCCGGAATCCCGGCACCGCTGTACCCCGTTCACGGCGTGTCGCGCGCCCTGACAACGATCGGGATCGTGACCGGTCCGTTGTATTCCAGGAGACTCGCATGGTTGTGTGCCACCCCGGTTCGGGGCACCTGTAGCGTGTCGCGCATGACAGCGCAGAACGACACCGGCGTGGACCGCGCGCCCGCGAACGACTTCTCGCACGAGCAGGAGGGCTACCAGCACGGTCTGAAGCCCCGGCAACTGCAGATGATCGCCATCGGCGGTGCGATCGGCACCGGGCTCTTCCTCGGCGCGGGTGGCCGACTGCACACGGCGGGACCGGCCCTGGCGGTCGTCTACCTCATCGCGGGCGTCTTCGCGTTCTTCATCCTGCGGGCCCTCGGCGAACTCGTGCTGCACCGTCCCTCGTCCGGGTCGTTCATCTCCTACGCGCGCGAGTTCTTCGGTGAGAAGTTCGCGTACGCCGCCGGGTGGATGTACTTCCTCAACTGGGCGATGACGTCGATCGTGGACACCACCGCCGTCGCGCTCTACCTGCACTACTGGGCCGGGCCGCGCGCGGTGCCGCAGTGGGCGCTCGCCCTCGCGGCGCTCCTCGTCGTGCTGGCGGCCAACCTCGTCGCCGTGAAGGTCTTCGGTGAGCTCGAGTTCTGGTTCGCGATCATCAAGGTCGCCGCCCTGGTGGCCTTCCTCATCGTGGCCCTCGTCTGGCTCGTCTTCGCGTTCCCGGTCGAGACGGGCGGCGAGACGGTCCGCACCGGGTTCAGCATCTGGTCCGACAACGGCGGACTCTTCCCGACCGGACTCCTGCCGGCGGTCCTCGTCGTGCAGGGTGTCGTCTTCGCCTACGCCGCCATCGAGCTGGTCGGCACCGCCTCCGGCGAGACGCAGGACACCGAGAAGGTGATCCCCCGCGCGATCAACTCGGTCGTCTTCCGCATCGCCGTGTTCTACGTCGGCTCGGTCGTCCTCCTCTCGCTGCTCCTGCCGTACACGTCGTACAAGGACGGCGTCAGCCCGTTCGTGACCTTCTTCTCGTCGATCGGCAACCCGCAGGTCGGCCAGGTCGTCGGGTCGATCATGAACTTCGTCGTGCTCACGGCAGCGCTGTCCTCGCTGAACGCCGGGCTCTACTCCACCGGTCGCGCGCTGCACTCGATGGGCATGAACGGTTCGGCGCCGAAGTGGACCACGAAGATGACCAAGGGCGGCGTGCCGTTCGCGGGCATCCTGCTGACCTCGGCGTTCACGCTGGTCGGAGTCTTCCTGAACCTCTTCGTGCCGAAGCAGGCGTTCGAGATCGCGCTGAACATCGCGAGCCTCGGCATCATCACCGCCTGGGGCACGATCATCCTCTGCCAGATGAAGCTCCGCTCGTGGGCGAAGCAGGGGCTCGCGAAGGAGCCGTCGTTCAAGCTGCCGGGCGCGCCGTACACGTCCTGGCTGACGCTGGTGTTCCTCGCGACCGTCATCGTGCTGATGGCGATCGACTACCCGATCGGCACGTACACGATCGCGTCCCTCATCATCGTGATCCCGCTGCTCATCCTCGGCTGGTTCCTGCAGCGCGACCGCATCCTCCGCATCGCCTCGCTCCGTTCGGGCATCACCGGTCCGTACCCGGTGACCGGCCGGGACCCGGCGAACCAGGTGCGCCGCGGTGCCGGAGCGTCGGCTCCGGCGGACGACGCGTCAGGGTCGTCCTCGGCCGACGCGTCGGGATCGTCCTCGGCCGGCGACGCCGGGTCGGACACCGACCGTCGGCGCTGATCGCGGCGGACCACGCACGGACCCGAGTGTCCGGATAGCGAAACCGCACGCGTCACGTGTGCGGGAGGGTCCGGCACCCGTCGGTACGATCGGCGGGTGCCGGACCCTTCTGTCTCCCCCACGCTCGACCTGCAGCTGACCTGGCGCGGCACCTTCGGCCGTGTCCGGGTCTTCCACGACCGTGTCGCTGCCGAGACCAGCTACGAGCGGGACGCCCTGACCGCCGTGCCCATGGACGCCGTGCGCGGCTGGCGGATCGAGCCGTGCGACTTCGACGCGGTGTGCGTCGAGTTCGTCACGCCCGGGGAGACCTACCGGGTGCTGCTCGACACGACCGACGAGCGGGTCGCCGGCCTCGCGCTGCGCCGGGCCCTCGGCGCGCCGCTGCCGTCGGAGTCCTGACACCGGTGCGCCGCCCGCCGGTCTGAGCTCCGCTGTCTTGGGCGCCCGCCGGGCGCGATCGCCTGCGGGACCGGAAGCGTGTGGCGGGTCGGCACCGCACCGGCCGGCGGCAGGCGCGATGCGGACCGGCGCCGCACCGGCTGGCGACACGTGCACCGTGCGCGCCTGCGCACTCCGTGCGCGGTTCCGCGCACCGTGTCAACTTGTAACGCCGCACCCAGCCACCAACGCCGCACCAGCAGGCGACGGCCGCACCGTGCGGACGAGAGGCCCGCGGCGGCCCGGCACCGCGCCTCCGGTCCGCACCGTGCGCACCCCCTCACCCCATGCGGACGGGAGGAACGTGGCGGGTCGGCACCGCGCCTCCAGTCCGCACCGTGCGTGCCTGCTCACACCGTGCGCGGTCCCGCGCACCGTGGCAGCTTGTAACGCCGCACCCAGCCATCAACGCGGCACCAGCCGACGACGGCCGCACCGTGCGGACGGGAGGAACGTGGCGGGACGGCACCGCGCCTCCCGCCCGCACCGTGCGCACCTGCGCACCCCGTGCGCGGTCCCGCGCACCGTGGCAGCTTGTAACGCCGTACCCAGCCACCAACGCCGCACCGGGTGGCGACCGCCGCACCGTGCGGACGGGAGGAACGTAGCGGCCCGGCACCGCGCCTCCAGTCCGCACCGTGCGCACCTGCGCACCCCGTGCGCGGTTCCGCGCACCGTGTCGGCTTCTAGCGCCGCACCCAGCCACCAACGCCGCACCAGCCGACGACGGCCGCACCGTGCGGACCACAGGCCCGTGGCGAGCCGGCACGACGCCTCCAGGCCGTCACGCCACCGGCGGAACGCGCCGCCACGCCGGGCGCGCTCAGACGAGCAGCAGGATCCCCGCGACCACCGCCGCGACGGCGATCGCCAGCGCGATGAGCAGCAGCACGAGGTGCACCGTGTAGAACGTCGTCGGCTTGCCGGCGGCATCGCGCGCCCGCGAGTCCTTCGCGACGCGCTGGAAGAAGCGCGGCCACGTGACGACGTTGAAGACGGCACCGATGAACAGGACGAGGGCTGCGAAGACGGTCACCCGACGATCCTAGACACCGCGGAACGGCCGTCCGGCGGCGGATCGGGGCCGGTGGTGCTCGGCCGCCCCCAACGCGGCCGAGTCCCACCCCCTGCTGCCACATTGCCTGTAGCAACTGCTACAAACCCTACACGGCGCCGCTGGAGGAATCGACCTGCCCAGTGGGACCGATGTCCCGTTCTGGTAACGACTCGCGCTAGGCGGTCTCGAGGGCGGCCTCGGCGTCGGCTAGCGCCCGTCGTTCCGTCTCGCTCAGCTGCTGGCGTGCCCGACGCGCACCGTCGTTGATCTCGACGATGAGCCGGCTGAGGCGCGTCGCCGGGTCCCCGGAGTCCGGGTAGGCGTTGTCGGTCCCGATCCGGGCGTGCAACGGCGTCAGGGTGCGGAGCGCCGACTCCACCCGACGCCAGCGGCGACGGCGGGAGACCTGGTGGCCGATGACGAGCAGGAGCATCCCCGACGACACGCAGATCACCGCGCCCGGGGTCGTGACGTCGTACGGCAGGGCGAGGGAACGGGTCACGCTGAGGTCCCCCAGGACGTGCGCGAGGTCCATCACCACGACGACGACCATGCGGACGACCCCGAGGAGCCCACCGAGCACGAGGACCCAGAGTCCGACGAGGTCCGTCGTCGTGCGGGCCTCGCCGAGGTGCACGATCGAGATCAGCCCGGTCGCACCGAGCGCGACGCCGAGGTACACCGTCTGCGCGATCGAGTACACCGTGGCTGCCGGGTGCGACCCCGCATCGAGCATGAAGGTCGTCGTCGTCGCGGGCTTGTCGAGCACGGTGAACGCCACGATCACCACCACGACGACGACCGCGCACGTGACGACGATCGCGTTCCGGAGCCAGGGCCGCGCGGCACCGACGGCCTTCGCCACGCCCCACAGCAGGGTGCTCGTCCCCGCGACCATGAGGCAGTCGCTGACCACGGTGACGACGTTGAAGCCGCCGAACAGCGGATCGAGCCACAGGTACAGCGGGTCGACGTTCGTGACGATGGTCGCCGCGAACAGCAGGAACGTGACCGCGAGCGTCCGGTCCTGGCCGCGCTGGAGCACGAAGAGCGTGATGGTCCCGGCGATCAGGAGCAGCGCCTGGACGACGGAGACGATCACCCGAACACCCCGCGGAACGCACTCGGACGATCGCGGTGGCCGCGGATGAGCCCGGCGAGCCGGTCGGCGAAGACCTCGGCCTCGTGCTCGTACTCGTTCGAGAACAGCCCGCGGGCGAGGGCCCGCTCGACCTTGTACTCCGGCAGGTCCGGGATGACGTCGCGGATGTAGGCCGCCTGCGGTGCGTGGTCCTGGTGACGGTGCAGGATGTGGCCGAGTTCGTGACCGATGACGAACGACCGGAAGGTGCGCGACGCCGTCGGGGAGATCATCACGAGGTGCTGCCGTTCGAGCGTCGCCACGAAGCCGCACACGGGCTCCGCCGCGAGGAACGCCTCTTCACGGACGACGATCGGCTTGCGGACCACCTCGGCTGCGGCGGCGACGGCCTGGTCGACGTCGGACCACCCCTCGGCCGCACCACGTGCCCAGAACGCCTCGACGAGGTCCGTCGGCGCGCTCATGCGACGCTCCCCCGAGCGGACTCCTCCTCGAGCACCTCGGCGATGCGACGGAGGGCTTCGGGCGAGAGCTCACCGGGGAAGGTCCGGGCGGCGAACCCGCTCACGCGCGCCGACCGCAGGGACCGGACGAGCGCGAGCTGGGCGCCGATGCGCTCGGGGACGTCGCTGTCCTCGAGCAGGAAGCGCTCGTCGACCTCGAAGAACCCCGCGAGCAGGCGGAGGAGCCCGGTGTCGCGGTTCCGACGGCCGTCGCCGGAGAGCATGTACGTCCACTTCGCCCGGGAGAGCGAGCCACCCTGGGCGGCGACGTACTCCTCGACCGCGGCGAACGGCACCGGCGCACCGCGCTGCGCTTCCTCGAAGTCGAGGAGGAGGTTGAGTCGGCGCGCGAGTTCCGCAGCGTCGAGCGCGCCACCCCTCGGGTCTGCTGTCGCCATGTCGATCGGACTCCTCCCCAGCCGCACGTCGTGCAGCACATGGTAGCGCGGGACACCGACACCGACCTCGCTAGCCTCGGACGGGTGAGCACCTCGTACCCGTCCACGATCGCGGCACCGGTCGAGCACGAGATCGTCGTCACGAAGTCGCGGTTCATCACGACCGTGGCGCCGGTCTCCTCCGTCGAGGACGCCGACCGCGTCATCGCCGAGGTCCGTCGCCGTCGGTGGGACGCCCGGCACAACTGCACCGCGATGGTCACCGGGGTGCTCGGTGACCAGGCCCGGTCGAGCGACGACGGCGAACCGTCCGGTACCGCCGGCGTGCCGATGCTCGAGGTGCTCCGGCGCCGCGGGCTGACCGACGTCGTCGCGGTCGTCACGCGGTACTTCGGCGGGGTGAAGCTCGGCGCCGGCGGACTCGTCCGCGCCTACTCGACCTCGGTCTCCGAGACCCTCGACCGCGCGGCGCTCGTGCACCGACGCCCGCTCACCCGGGTGACCGTCGACGTCCCGCACGCCGAGGCCGGCCGGATCGACAACGTGCTGCGCGACTGGGTCCGGCGCCACGACGCGACGCTCGGCGAGCCCGCGTACGGCAGCACGGCGACGTTCGAGCTGTGGGTGCCCGGTGCCGCGGTCGAGCCGCTGCGGGCCGACCTGGCCGCGGGATCGGCGGGCGCCCTCGCGCCGGTCGTCGGCGAGGAACGCGTGGTCGACGTCGCCGCTGAGTGAGGCGCACGATTTCGGTGCCGGATCGCACGCCGGGCGTGTCCCGCCCCGGAGGCCCCACGGGCCCGGGAACGACGAAGGCCCCGGCTCTGGGAGCCGGGGCCTTGCTGGTGCGCCCCCTCGGACTTGAACCGAGAACCCACTGATTAAGAGTCAGTTGCTCTGCCAATTGAGCTAGAGGCGCATGGTGTGCAGTTGTGTGGCGCTGCTGCACTTCCGTGCTGCAACGGGAAACAACAATAGCATGGGTTTCGCGTGCCCTTGACCACTCGGGGCACCGAACACGAACAGGAGCCTCATGACCGACCGTCTCGCCGCCGGCGACACCGCACCCGACTTCACCCTGCCGGACCAGGACGGCACCGAGCACGCCCTCTCGGCCCTGCGTGGGAAGAAGGTCATCGTGTACTTCTACCCGGCGGCGTCGACCCCGGGCTGCACCACCGAGGCGTGCGACTTCCGCGACAACATGTCGTCGCTGCAGGCTGCCGGGTACGAGGTCCTCGGCGTCTCGAAGGACGAGCTCCCGGCCCTCAAGAAGTTCCAGCACGAGCAGGCCCTCACGTTCCCGCTGCTGAGCGACCCCGACCTGGCCGTGCACAAGGCCTACGGCGCGTGGGGCGAGAAGAACAACTACGGGAAGATCGTCACCGGGACGATCCGCTCGACGATCGTGCTCGACGAGGACGGCACCGTGCAGCTCCCGCTGTACAACGTCAAGGCGACGGGACACGTCGCGAGCCTGCGGAAGAAGCTCGGCCTGGTCTGAGACCCGACTGATCGACGGACGGGAGGCGGGGGGGCCCCCGGGACCCCGCCCCCCCGCCCGGGCCGCGACACCGCCCGCCCGGGGGGCGCGGCCGGGCCCCGGGGCGGCACCCCCCCCCCGGGGCGGGGGGGGGGGGGGCGCGGCCCCCCCCCCCCCCCCCCCCCCCCGTCTCTGCCGTCTACTCGACCGGACGGGCGAGCGCGTCCGTCACCGGTCGCGACAGCACCAGCGTGATCCCCAGCAGCGCGGGGATGAGCAGGAACCAGCCGACGGCGGGCACGCGGAAGACGCCCTGGAACGCCCCGATCGCGAGCGCACCCTGCAGCACCTGCCAGACGATGATCCCGGACCGCACCCACGGACGACGGTTGCGGAGGCCGATGAACAGGGAGCCGAGCCAGAGCGCCGCGATGGCCGCGAGGACCGTCAGCGCGATCCCGGACGCGATGCTCGTGGCGGGCGCGACGATCAGCTCGACGACGAGGACGATCGTCACGACGACGAGGGCGGCGAACTCGAGTCCGACGACGACGAGGAGCACCAGGAGCGCCGGCGACCGCCGTTCGACGGGGTCGGACTCGGTCGGGGTGGTGTCGGGCACAGCATTCCTCCAGCGTCGGAACCCTTGATTTGGCCCTACCAGTATGGAACGATATTCGAGGTCGTTTGGACGGCACGATGTGGTGTGCGTCTCCCGTGGTTCGACGTTCCTCCCCCGAGCGTTCTGCGGGCGTCAGACTCGCTTCCAGCGGACTCCTCCCCCACGGGTGTCCCCTCGTGCCTCGCGCATGCTCAGCGTTCCGATCCCCGAACCACGGCCCCGGCCTGCCGTTCGAGCATCGATTTCAAGGAGCACCACACATGGACTGGCGTGACCAGGCAGCCTGCCTCACCGCGGACCCCGAGCTCTTCTTCCCCGTCGGGAACACCGGACCGGCCGTCGACCAGATCGAGAAGGCCAAGTCGGTCTGCGCTCGCTGCACGGTCACCGAGATGTGCCTGCAGTACGCCCTCGAGAACAACCAGGACTCCGGGGTCTGGGGTGGCCTGAGCGAGGACGAGCGTCGCGCCCTGAAGCGCCGCGCTGCTCGCGCCCGCCGCGCCTCCTGACCCGGCGCCTCCTGCGCGCCTGACGCCCGCCGTCCCTCCGGGGCCTG
>NZ_JBFPFM010000039.1:0-31538 GCF_047977705.1 Curtobacterium sp. LFS084 | reverse complement strand
GCCTGGGCCCGGGGTGGGGCGGGCCGGGGGTGCCCTGGGGGGTGTGGGGGTTGCCGGCGCCGGGGGGGGGGGCACACTTGCGGGCCCCGGGGGCGGCGAATGTGGCCGCGGAGCCGAGTCTCGGGCAGCGCCCGACCGCCGCGGCCGCGGGTGCAGCGCGGGCGTGGGCGTGGGCGCGCGCCGCGTCAGCGCAGGGTGCTGTGGCGGCGGCCGTAGGCCAGGTAGAGCACGGCGCCGGCGATCATCCAGATGCCGAAGGCGATCCACGTGCCGACGCCGAGGAACACCGCGAGCAGCACGCAGCAGAGCGCCCCGAGGATCGGCACGACTGGGAACAGCGGGACGCGGTACGAGCGCTCGAGCGACGGCTGGGTGCGACGGAGCACGATGACCGACACGTTCACGAGGGCGAACGCCACGAGCGTTCCGATGCTCGTGGCGTCGGCGAGCTCCCCGAGCGGGACCAGCGCGGCGACCACCGTCACGACGAGCCCGATGATGAGCGTGTTCCAGACGGGGGTGCCGGTGCGGTGCGACACCCGGCCGAACACCTTCGGCACGAGTCCGTCGCGGGCCATCGTCAGCAGGATGCGGGTCTGCCCGTAGAGGACGGTGAGCACGACGCTCGCGATCGCGACGACGGCACCGATCGAGAACACGAGCGCGACCCACGGCTGCCCGGTGACGTCGACGACGATGCGGACGAGTGACGCCTCGGTCGACGAGAACGACGTCCACGAGCGGGCGCCGATGGCCGCGATCGCCACGAGGATGTAGAGCGCCGTGATGAGGGCGATCGACCCGATGATGGCGCGGGGGAGGTCGCGGCGGGGGTTCTTCGCCTCTTCCCCGGCGGTCGAGGCGGCGTCGAACCCGATGTACGAGAAGAACAGCCGGGACGCGGCGGCGGTGACCCCGGCCGCACCCATCGGCGCGAGGGGCTCGAAGTTCTGCGACCGGAACGCCGAGAACGCCACGACGACGAAGAACACGAGCAGCGCGATCTTCACGATGACCATGACCGTGTTCACCCAGGCGCTCTCGCGGGCTCCCGGCAGCAGGATCGCCGTGGCGAGCAGCACCAGGACGGCCGCCGGCAGGTTGACCACGCCGCCCTCGCCCGGAGGTGCCGACAGCGCCGCGGGCAGGTGCAGCCCGAACACCCGCAGGGTCTCGTCGACGTACTCGCTCGCACCGACGGCCACGGCGGCGACCGACACCGCGTACTCGAGCACGAGGCACCACCCGCAGATCCAGGCGATGCCCTCGCCCATCGTCGCGTAGGTGTACGAGTAGCTCGACCCCGACGTCGGCACGGCCCCGGCCATCTCGGCGTAGGACAGCGCCGAGAGCAGCGCGGCGACACCGGCGACCACGAACGAGATCCACACGGCGGGGCCGGCGAGCGGCACCGCGGTCCCGAGGACGACCAGGATGCCCGTCCCGAGCGTCGCACCGACGCTGATCATCGTGAGGTGCCAGACCCCGAGCGATCGGCGGAGCGGCTCGCCGTCCACCCCCGCCGAGGCCTCGGCCTGCAGCTGCTCGATCGGCTTCCGACGTGCGAGCTGTGCGCGGAGGGACGTGGGGCGGGTGGGCGCGGACGTCATGGGACCTCGAGTGGTGCGGGGAAGGGGACGGGAAATGGTCGCATGCACCCTGAACGGGGTCAAATGAGCGACGGGGACGCGATGTCCGACCCCGGGGCTAGGTTTGCACCATGGACCGAGGCGACGCACCGTGAGCATGCACGGCGGCATGCGCGGTGGCGGCGGACCGCGCGGCGGCGGGCGGATCTCGAGTGGCGACTTCGACGCGCAGAAGGCCGCCAACGCCGAGGCGCCGAAGATCCCGCACCTGCTGCAGCGCATCGCCGGGCTGTTCGTGCCGCACCGGAACGCGATCGTCCTGACCGTCGTGCTGGTGCTCGTCGGCGCCGCGATCTCGGTGATCCCGCCGCTGCTCACCCAGCGGGCGTTCGACGAGGGGCTGTTCCCGAAGGGCGGCGGCGGGCCGGACCTGCCCGTGCTGTACGTCCTCGTCGGTGCCATGGTGGCCCTGTGGATCGCGAGCGCCGGCCTCGGGGTCTGGCAGACCTACCTGACCGCGACGGTCGGCAACAAGGTCATGGGCTCGATGCGCATGCGACTGTTCGGGCACCTCCAGCGGATGGAGCTCGCCTTCTTCACCCGCACGAAGACCGGTGTGATCCAGTCGCGCCTGCAGAACGACGTCGGTGGCGTCGCGAGCGTGCTGAACAACACGATCTCGTCCGTGCTCGGGAACACCGTGACCGTCATCGCCGCGATCGTGGCGATGCTGCTGCTGAGCTGGCAGATGACCCTCGTCGCGGTGGTCCTGCTGCCGCTGCTCGTCATCGCGCAGCGCCGCGTCGGCCAGGTCCGCGCCAAGATCGCCGCGCAGACGCAGGAGTCGCTGTCGGACATGACCGCAATCACCCAGGAGGCGCTGAGCGTCTCGGGCATCCTGCTCGCGAAGAGCTTCAACCAGCAGCGTGCCGAGACGAAGCGCTACGGCGACGAGAACCGCAACCAGATCCGTCTGCAGGTCCGCCAGCAGATGTCCGGCCAGTGGTTCTTCGCGATCGTGTCGATCTTCCTGTCGATCATCCCCGCGATCATCTACGTCGTCGCCGCGTACCTCATCGTCGGCGACGTCCCGATCACGGCCGGCACGATCGTGGCCTTCACGACCGTGCAGTCGCGGTTGCTCTTCCCGACGGTCGGGCTCCTCCGCGTGGTCCTCGACCTCCAGACCAGCGGTGCGCTGTTCGCGCGCATCTTCGAGTACCTCGACCTCACACCGGCGATCACGGACTCGCCGACGGCGAAGCGGGTCGACGAGTCCCGGGTCGGTCACGTCGCGTTCGACGACGTGACCTTCACCTACCCCGACGGCGAAGCGGACAAGCCGACGCTCCGCGGGGTCTCGTTCGAACTGCAACCCGGCCAGTTCGCGGCGTTCGTCGGGCCGTCCGGTGCCGGCAAGACGACCGTGTCCTACCTCGTCCCGCGCCTGTACGAGGCGACCGCGGGGTCCGTCCGGTTCGCCGGGCAGGACGTCCGCGACCTCGAGCACGAGGACCTCATGCGGCACGTCGGGATCGTCAGCCAGGAGACCTACCTCTTCCACGCCTCGATCGGCGACAACCTCCGCTACGCGAAGCCGGACGCGACCGACGACGAGATCGAGCGGGCGGCCCGGGCGGCGAACATCCACGAGACGATCGCCTCGTTCCCGGACGGGTACGAGACCATCGTCGGGGAGCGGGGCTACCGGCTGTCCGGCGGCGAGAAGCAGCGGATCGCCATCGCGCGGGTGCTGCTGAAGGACCCGCCGGTGCTGGTCCTCGACGAGGCGACGAGTGCGCTCGACTCGATCTCCGAGCGGGTGGTCCAGGCCGCGCTCGACAACGCCGCCGCCGGTCGCACGACGGTCTCGATCGCGCACCGGCTCTCGACCATCCGCGACGCCGACGTCATCTTCGTGCTCGACCACGGACAGATCGTCGAGCGGGGCACGCACGAGGAACTCCTGGAGCGGGACGGCACCTACGCGATGCTGCACCACCAGCAGAACGCCCCCGCGGACACGGTCGGCAGCTGACCTCGCGGACGACGGCATCGACAGTTTCCGGACGACGCGGCTGACATGAACGATGCTCGCGTGGTAGCTGTGGATAGGACCACCTGCCAGCGCACCTCGTCCCTGAGCGGAGTCCGACGTGACCGCAGTCCCACCGACCTCCGACCCCATCCCGCCGACGGGCCCGATCGAACCCGACGGACCACGCGTCGTCGAGGACGCGCCCCGCAGGACCGGCAAGTTCCGTGCCTTCCTGACGAGCGGCTCCCTGGACATCCAGTCGAAGCTGCTCGTGATGCTCCTGGCGGTGAGCATCGTGGCCGCCCTGGTCGTGGGCGTCGTCGGCTACCTGAACGGGCGGAGCTCGCTCGAGGCGGCCGCGCTCAACCAGGTCACGTCGCTGCGCGAGGCGAGGATCACCGAGCTGAAGCGCTCGTTCGGGCAGTTCACCCAGACGGTCGTCGCGCAGACCCGGAACGCGAGCGTGATCGGTGCGACGAAGGCCTTCGAGTCCGGGTGGGACGAGCTGCAGTCGCGGCCGGTGTCCGACGCGGACCACACGAAGGTCGAGGGCTGGTACCGCGACTCCTTCGTCCCCCAGCTCGACGAGCGCAACGGCGGCACCGCGAACCCCGACCAGTTCGCGCCGACCGAGGATCCGCAGGCTTACCTCCAGGCGCGCTACACCGCACCGTTCACCGACTACGACAAGGCCATCGACCAGGACGACGCCGGTGACGGCAGCGCCTGGTCGGCCGCGCACGCCGAGTACCAGCCGTACTTCAAGCAGGCGGTCGAGTCCGCCGGGTACGAGGACCTGCTGCTCATGAACACCGACGGGGACGTGGTGTACTCGGCGTACTCCGGAGCGGACCTCGGCACGGACCTCGAACGCGGGCCGTACCGTGACTCGAACCTCGCGGCCGGGTACCAGCAGGCCCTGCAGCTGACGAGTTCGGACGACTTCGTGGTGACGGACTTCGCGCGGTACGTACCGAGCCTCAACGTCCCGACGCTGTGGGTGATGTCGCCGGTGGGCGAGGACGGCAGGATCATCGGCGTGATGGCGGTGCAGGTGCCGGTCGACCTCATCACCCAGGTCATGACGGGCAACGAGCAGTGGAAGGCCGACGGTCTCGGTGACACCGGGGAGTCGTACCTCGTCGGTGCGGACCACCTGATGCGCTCGTACCCCCGGCAGCTGCTCCAGCACCCGGAGGAGTACCGGCGGGACGTCGTCGCCGCGGGGACGGCCCCGTCGACCGCGGCGCGGCAGGTGCAGGTCAAGGGGTCGGTGCTGCTGCAGGAGGTGAACACCACACCGGTGACGCGGGCGCTGCAGGGGAAGTCCGGCACCGTGATCGCGAACGACTACCGCGGCAAGGAGGTGCTCGCCGCGTACGCCCCGCTCGAGGTGGACGGCCTGCGGTGGGTCGTCGTCGCGCAGATGGACACGTCCGAGGCGTTCGCTCCGGTGAACGAGTTCGCCCGGAACATCGCCCTTGCGCTCGTCGGCATCATCGTCCTCGTCAGCCTGCTCTCCCTGCTGCTGGCGCAGGTGTTCGTCCGCCCGATCCGACGGCTGCAGACCGCCGTGAACCGGGTGTCCTCCGGCGACCTCGGCGTCGAGGTGCAGACGAAGGCGGGTGACGAGATCGGCGACCTCGGTCTCGCGTTCAACGACATGAGCCGGAGCCTGCAGGTGAAGCAGGACCTGCTCGACGAGCAGCGGCGGCAGAACGACACCCTGCTCCTGACCCTGATGCCGGAGGAGGTCGCCCGGCGGTACAAGCAGGGCGACGAGACCATCGCGGCCGACCACCAGGACGTCGCCGTGGTCTACGCGGACATCATCGGCATCGACGAGTTCGCGGCGGGCCTCACCGCCGAGGAGTCGCTCTCGCTCGTCAACGACGTCTGGCGCTCCCTCGACGAGGCCGCCACCCGGCACGGCGTCGAACGGGTCCGCACGACGCGGAGTGGGTACCTCGCCAGCTGCGGCCTGAGCGTGCCGCGCGTGGACAACGTCCGTCGGGTCGTCGACTGGGCGGCCGAGGCGCAGGGCGTGCTCGAACGGTTCAACGCGCAGCACGGGTCGAGGATCGGCCTGCGCGCCGGCATCGACACGGGGCAGGTCACGAGTGGTCTCGTCGGCCGGTCGAGCATCGTCTACGACATGTGGGGCGACGCCGTGAGCCTGGCGTACCGGGTGCAGGGGATCGCTCCCGCGCCGGGTGTCTACGCGACGAAGCGGGTGGTCGACAAGCTCGGCGATCGCGGCGGCGTACAGGACGTCGGCGAGGTGCAGACGAAGGCCGGACCGCAGCGGGTCTGGAAGCTCGAGGGCACCGGAGCGTCGTCGTGACCGCGTTCTGGGAGCAGCCGTGGTTCTGGCCGGCGATCAGTGTCATCGTCGGGCTGCCGCTGCTGCTGCTCGTCCTGACCGAGCTGCAGTCGAACCTCGAGCGTCGCGGCAACCCGCTGCACAAGGTGATCGGTCTGCTCCGGAACGCCGTGGTGCCGATCATCGCGATCCTCGTCCTGTCCGTGCAGGTCACCGACGCGGTCGACCCGGGCAAGCCCGTCGTGAACCAGGTCATCGGCACGGTGCTCGGGTTCCTGGTGATCGTGTTCGTGCTGAACGGCCTGAACATCGTCCTGTTCACGAACGCCCGCAAGGGGTCCTGGCGCGAGAAGATCCCGTCGATCTTCGTCGACATCGCCCGCATCGTGCTCATCGCGCTCGGCCTGGCACTCGTGTTCAAGATCGTCTGGGGCGCCGACGTCGGTGGGATCTTCACCGCGCTCGGCGTCGGGTCGCTCGTCATCGGCCTCGCCCTGCAGTCCGCGGTGGGTCCGGTCATCGCCGGCCTCTTCCTGCTGTTCGAGCAGCCCTTCCGGTTGGGGGACTGGCTGGACGCCGGCGGCGTGCGCGGGCGGGTCGTCGAGGTGAACTGGCGGTCGGTGCACATCGACACCGGGGCGGGCATCCTCATCATGCCGAACTCCTCGTTGGCGGGGGCGTCGTTCACGAACCTCAGTCGCACGGGAGGCACGTTCCCGGTCTCGACGGAGGTCACGTTCACGACGGACGACCCGCCGGCAGCGGTGGTCGCGCTGCTGCAGCGGGTCGCGTCGGGCCTGCCGCAGCGGTACCCCGGCACGCAGCCGGTGGCGGTGCCGTCCGGCGGCGCGTCGTACACCGTCTCGTTCGAGGTGCGCGGCCCGTCCCAGGAGGGCGACGCGCTCGCCCAGTTCCGGATGTGGCTCTGGTACGCGGCCCGTCGCGCGGGCCTCGGTCTCGACGGCGACACCACGGACGACTTCACCACCGACGAGCGCCGCGACGCGGCCCTCGCCTCGATCGCTCCGACGCTGTACCTGACGGGCGACGACGGCGCGGCCCTCGCGTCGCTCGTCCGACTGGAGCGGTACGCGGCCGGCGAGACGATCGTGTCGGCGGGATCGGTGCCGGACGCCGTGCGCTTCGTCCTGTCCGGCAGCGTGGACCTGCGGGTCCCGTTCGAGGACGCCGAGTTGCCGACGTCCCGCGTCGAGGCCGGCGACTACCTCGGGCAGACGGCGCTGACCCGGGAGGCGCTGCTCACCTCCGCCACGGCCCGCACCGAGGTCGCGGTGCTGGTCGTACCCGCCACCGCGCTCGACCAGATCGTGCGCAGCACACCGGCGCTCGCGAAGGACATGGGCGAGGTCATCGACCGGCGTCGGCAGGAGGTCTCGACCGCCGTGTCCGCGCACGTCGCATCCCAGCAGAAGACGGTGTCCGCCGCCTAGACTCGGCCGCGTGCGTTACGCGAACTCCGTGGTCGACCTGGTCGGCGACACCCCGCTCGTCAAGCTCAACCATGTCACCGAGGGGGTGCGCGCGACCGTCCTCGTGAAGGTCGAGTACCTGAACCCCGGCGGCTCCTCGAAGGACCGCATCGCGACGAGGATCCTCGATGCGGCCGAGGCCTCCGGCGAGCTGCAGCCCGGCGGCACCATCGTGGAACCCACCTCGGGCAACACCGGGGTGGGCCTCGCGCTCGTCGCCCAGCAGCGCGGGTACCGCTGCGTCTTCGTCCTGCCGGACAAGGTCGGCGAGGACAAGCGGAACGTGCTCACCGCCTACGGTGCCGAGATCGTCGTGACGCCGACGGCCGTCCCGCCGGAGCACCCGGAGTCCTACTACTCGGTGTCCGACCGGCTGGTCCGCGAGATCCCCGGCGCCTACAAGCCGAACCAGTACGCGAACCCGAACGGACCGCGCAGCCACTACGAGACCACCGGGCCGGAGATCTGGCGCGACACCGAGGGGCGCATCACCCACTTCGTGGCGGGCGTCGGCACCGGCGGCACCATCTCGGGCACCGGCCGGTTCCTCAAGGAGGCGTCCGACGGCGGCGTCCGCATCGTCGGCGCCGACCCGGAGGGCTCCGTGTACTCGGGCGGCACGGGGCGCCCGTACCTCGTCGAGGGCGTCGGCGAGGACTTCTGGCCGGCTGCCTACGACGCCGGCGTCCCGGACGAGATCATCGCCGTGTCGGACGCCGAGTCGTTCGCGATGACCCGCCGGCTCGCGCGCGAGGAGGGCCTGCTCGTCGGCGGCTCGAGCGGCATGGCGGTCGTCGCGGCGCTCCGCGCGGCACGCGACCTCACCGAGGACGACGTAGTCGTCGTGCTCCTGCCGGACGGCGGCCGCGGCTACCTCGGCAAGATCTTCAACGACCGGTGGATGCGCTCGTACGGCTTCGCCGAGACCGACGACGAGCGCACCGTCGGGTCGCTCATCGCGGGCAAGGACGGTCGTCTGCCGGACCTGGTGCACGCGCACCCGGCGGACACCGTGCGGGACGTCGTCGACATCATGTCCACGTACGGCGTCTCGCAGATGCCCGTGCTCACCGCCGAGCCGCCCGTCGTCATCGGCGAGGTCGTCGGCGCGGTCGAGGAGAAGGCGCTGCTCGAGCACGTCTTCACCGGGGCCGCGAAGATGTCGGACGCCCTGACCGACTTCGTGGGGGAGCCGCTCCCGCTGATCGGCGTCGGCGAGTCCGTCTCGTCGGCCCGTCGTGCGTTCGGGTCGGCCGACGCCCTGCTCGTCGTCGAGGACGGCAAGCCGGTGACCGTCCTCACGCGCCACGACCTGCTCAGCTACCTGTCCGAGTGACCCCGACGGTGCGCGCGACGTGACGCGTGCACCCAGCGCGCCCGGCGCGCCGCGTCCGATCCGACCTGGAGACCAGACCCCATGACCGAGTTCAGCACCCGCGCGATCCACGCCGGCCAGGAGCCAGACGGCCCGACCGGCGCGGTGATCCCGCCGATCCACCTGACGTCCACGTACGTGCAGGACGGCGTCGGTGGCATGCGCAACGGCTACGAGTACTCCCGCTCCGGCAACCCGACGCGCGACGGACTGCAGACGCTGCTCGCCGACCTCGACGGCGGGGTCGCCGCGTACTCCTTCGCGTCCGGCCTGGCCGCCGAGGACGCCCTGCTCCGCGCCACGCTCGCACCCGGTGCCCGCGTGGTGATGGGCAACGACGTGTACGGCGGGACCCACCGCCTGGTCAGCCGACTGCACGTCCCGTGGGGCGTCGAGCTCGTCGTCGTCGACATGAGCGACACCGACCGGGTCCGTGCAGCGCTCGAGGGCGCTCCGGAGCGGACCCTCCTCTGGGTCGAGACCCCGACGAACCCGCTCATGAAGATCGCCGACATCGCGGCCCTCGCCGAGATCGGGCACGCGGCCGGTGCGGTCGTCGTCGTGGACAACACCTTCGCGTCGCCGTACCTGCAGCAGCCGCTGTCGCTCGGCGCCGACGTGGTCGTGTACTCCACCACGAAGTACCTCGGCGGGCACTCGGACGTCGTCGGCGGTGCCGTGGTGCTGGCCGACGAGCAACTCGCCGAGCAGGTGCAGTTCCTGCAGTTCGGCGCCGGGGCGATCTCGTCGCCGTTCGACGCGTTCCTGACCACCCGCGGCATCAAGACCCTCGCGGTCCGGATGGAACGGCACTCCGCCAACGCGCAGGCCGTCTCCGAGGCGCTCGTCGGCGCTCCCGGGGTCGAGCGCGTGTACTACCCGGGTCTCGCCGATCACCCCGGGCACGACGTGGCGGCGCGGCAGATGCGCGGCTTCGGCGGCATGCTCTCGGTCGCCCTCTCCGGTGGCCCCGAGGCGGCCCGGCGGTTCGCGGAGTCGACCGAGGTGTTCGCGCTCGCCGAGTCGCTCGGCGGGGTGGAGTCGCTCATCGGCTACCCCTCCGAGATGACGCACGCGTCGGTGAAGGGCACGGAGCTGGCGGTGCCGGAGAACGTCGTGCGCCTGTCCGTGGGCATCGAGGACGCCGGCGACCTGGTCGCGGACCTGCGGCAGGCGCTCGCGCGCTGACCCGACGGCGGACGGGAGGCGCGGTGCGGGCCCGCACCGCGCCTCCCGTCCGCCTCGTCCCGCCACGGACGTCGGTGGCCGGCCCTACGATGATCGGGTGAGCACCGCGGCGACGAGGACCAGTCTGTTCAGCGGCCCGTACGCCCTCGCCACCATCGGCATGGTCGCGATCGTCGGGGTCGCCGCGTTCCAGAACCTCGCTATGACGACGGTCATGCCGGAGATCAGCCGCGACCTCGACGGCGAGACCCTGTACGCGCTCGCGTTCGCCGCGCCCCTGGCCGCCGGTGTGCCGGGCATGGTCCTCGCCGGCAACTGGACCGACCGCGCGGGCGGACGCATCGTCGCGTGGGTGTCCGCCGCCCTGTTCGCGGTCGGGACCGCCGTGGTCATGCTCGCCCCGACGATGGAGGTGTTCCTCGTCGGCCGACTCGTCGAGGGCTTCGGCGCCGGCGCGATCGACGTGGTGCTCTACGTGCTCGTCGCCCGGATCTTCCCCGAGGAGCTGCACGGCCCGGTGTTCGCCGGGTTCGCCGCGGCGTGGGTGGTGCCGGCGCTCATCGGGCCGGCGCTCGCGGGCATCGTCACCGACGTCTGGAACTGGCACTGGGTCTTCGCCGGCGCGCTCGTCATCGCCCTCGGCGCCTTCTCGCTGCTCGTCCCCACCCTCGGCCGGCTGCGCCCACCGGCACCCGAGCTGCGACCGCCGTGGCAGCGCTCGCGGATCGGCTGGTCGGTCGGGGCCGCCGTGGCGATCCTGCTGCTCAACGTCGCACCGGACCTCGGCGCCTGGGCGCGGGTCGCCGCCGTGGTGATCGGCCTGGTCGGGACGTGGTTCGCCCTCCGCCCGCTGCTGCCCGCCGGGACCTTCCGTGCCGCGCCCGGGCTGCCGTCGGTGATCCTGTTGCGCGGCCTCGTCGCGGCCTCGTTCTTCGGCAGCGAGGCGTACGTGCCGTTCCTGCTGCAGGCGAAGGACGGCCTGTCCGCCTCGGCCGCGGGGCTCGCACTCACGGTCGCGGCGCTCAGCTGGGCCGGGTCGAGCTGGGTGCACGGACGCCTGGGCGAGGACCGCGCCACCGCCACCAGGACCTTCGCCGTCGGCCTCGCGCTCGTCCTCGTCAGTCTGCTCACCGCGCTGACCGTCGCCACCTTCGGGTTGCCGTGGTGGCTGCTCGTCGTCGGCTGGTTCGTCGGCGGCGCGGGCATGGGGGCGATCTACCCGCGGACCTCGATGCTCACCCTGCGGTTCTCCGGCGAGGGCGACGACGGCTTCGCGAGCTCGGCCCTGACGATCGCGGACGCCTCCGGCAGCGTGATCGGACTCGCCGTCACCGGCCTGCTGTTCATCGGCACGGGCGGTGCGGACGGTGTGGTGTCGTTCCCCCTGGTGTTCGGCGGCATGACCGTCATCGCGGCGCTCGCGATCGCAGCGGTGTGTCGGCTCGGGCCCGTCCCGGCACCGTCGGCCGTCCCGGTGGGCGGGTAGCGTGGCCCTCGTGCCCCTCCGCTTCGTCACCGCCGCCGTGGTCGTCGGCGTGACCATCGCCCTGGCCGGGTGCCAGGGCACGACGTCGGCGGCGCCCTCGCCGGTGCAGAGCACGGACCTGACGAGCTCCGACGGCGGGTTCGACCGGCACGCGGTCATCGGCGTCGTCCTCGAACCGGGGCAGGACGCGCTCGGCGACGACCTCGAGCGCGGGTTGACGGACGCCGGCTTCAGCCCGGACGTCCGCGTCGCCCCCGCCAGTGGGGCCGCCGCCGCACAGCGCACCGCGGTGGACCGGCTGGTCCGGACCGGCGCGAAGGCGCTGCTCGTCCGCCCGGTCGACGCCTCGGCGCTGACCGGGGTCATCCAGACGGCGCACGACGCCGGGGTCGTCGTGGTCTCCCTCGGCGAGCCCCTGCCGACCAGCGGTACCGGCGGCGACGGGGTGTCCGCCGACTACCGGGTGCCGGCGGGCGACGACCAGGCGGACCTCGTCAGCGCGGCGGTCGACGTCGTCGGGTCACTGCAGCGCGGCGAGAAGCCCACGACCGACTGACGGGTCGGGCGGGTTCAGCGCCACCAGGACGGGAACGACAGCACGATGGTGTCGACGAGTGCCTTGCGGGACCGGCGCGGTCCGGCGAGCCACGCCTCGATCGCCCCGACGAACCCCTGGGCGACGAACCCCGCGGCGACGTCGTCGAGCAGCTCCGGTCGGTGCTCGCCGTCGAGCGACCGGATGTGCTGCTCGCTCGACACCGTGAAGTGCTCGACGAGCAGCCGGTGCAGCGAGGCGTCGTTCGGGTCCGGCAGCGCCTTGCCGTAGATGTCACGGTGCGCGACGACGTGCTCGACCACGGCGTTGATGCCGCGCCGGGTGATCATCGCGAGTTCGTCGAGGTCCGCGCCGCGGTTCGCGGCCACGCGCCGGGCGTCGGCGTCGTCCTGGCGGATGCGGTCGAGCTCCGGCGTCAGCACGTCCGCGAGCAGGGACCCGGGGGAGACCGCGTGCGAGTAGAAGGTCGCGCGGTTGATTCCGGCTGCACGGGTGACGTCGGCGACCGTGATCTCGGACACCGGTCGATCGGCGGCGAGGCGCAGGATCGCTTCGCGCAGGGCGGCGGTCGTGTGCAGGATGCGGGCGTCCACCATGACGCCACCCCCTTCTGATCCGGTTCCCCCCGCCGGTGTTCCGACGGAACGTGCGGGACGGCTCGGCCGCGCGGACGAGCGCTGACGAGCAGTCCGACGGTACCGCATGGGCCGCGTCGGAACCGGGCGGCGGCCGTGGCAACACGCGGGCGGACGCGCGGAACTGCTGCAGCAGGGCTCGGGAGGGCCGTAGGATGGTACCGCGGCCGAATCGATTCGATCGATGCCGCGATCACCTCCCACACCCCCTCACCGTCGAAGGACCCCTGCTCGTGACCGCGCCCGCAACCACCGGTTCGCTCCGTGTCGTCCTGCACCCCGGAGACGCGCTCTCCCGCAGCCAGCGACTCGTCTACGTCTTCGTCCTCGGTGCGCTCACCGCGCTCGGGCCGTTCACGATCGACCTCTACCTGCCGGCCTTCCCGTCGCTCAAGGACGAGTTCGGCATCAGCGACGGGGCGGTGCAGCTCACCCTGACGGCCACGACCCTCGGGTTCGCGGCCGGGCAGCTCCTCGTCGGCCCGTGGAGCGACAAGGTCGGTCGTCGCCTCCCGCTCATCATCGCGACGACCGTGCACGTCGGCGCCTCGATCGGGGCCGCGCTCGCGCCGAACGTCGAGGTGCTGGCGGTGTTCCGCGTCCTGCAGGGCATGGGCGCGTCGGCCGGCGGCGTCGTGGCGATGGCGACGGTGCGCGACCTGTTCGGCGGCAAGCCGCTCGTGCGGATGCTGTCCCGGCTGGCGATGGTGAACGGCCTCGCGCCGATCCTCGCCCCGCTCATCGGCTCGCAGATGCTCCGGTTCGTCAGCTGGCGCGGCGTGTTCGTCTTCCTCGCCTGCTACGGCGCCGCGGTGGTCATCGCGTCGATCCTCCTCATCGTCGAGACGCTCCCGCCGGCCCGTCGGCACGAGGCCGGCCACTCCACCATCGGACAGCGGTACCGCGCGCTCTTCTCGGACCGCGTCTTCGTGGGGGTCGCGCTCATCGGGGCGATGGTCTTCAGCGGACTGTTCTCGTACCTCAGCTCGTCGCCGTTCCTGTTCCAGGGTCTGTACGGGCTCGATGCGCAGCAGTACGGGCTGCTGTTCGCGGTGAACTCCGTCGGTGTCGTCGTCGGGGTGCAGGTGTCGGCACGGCTCGCACAGCGCGTCGGGCCGCAGTGGATCCTCGCGTGCTCGACCGCGACGCTGTTCCTCGCCGCCGTCGCGATCATCGTGCTCGACCAGCTCGGCGCCGGGCTCGTCGGTGTGCTCGTGCCGCTGTGGTTCTTCATCGCCGCGTGCGGGTTCTCGTTCCCGCTCGTCCAGGTGATCGGCCTGGCCGCGCACGGCAAGGAGGCCGGCACCGCCGCGTCCCTCCTCGGCGCGCTGAACTTCGGCGTGGCCGGGATCATCTCGCCCGTGGTCGGGTGGATCGGCATCACCACCGCGACGCCGATGGCCGCCGTGATGGCGTGCACCTCGGCCGTCGCGATCGTGCTGCTGTGGGCGGTCGTCCGACCGCGGACGGTCCCGGCGCTCACGCACTGAACCGGCCGGTCGGCACCCGGTCCGCGACGAGCCGCGCGTCGGTCGACCGGTGCGTCGTCGCGGATGCGGTGGGGCCGGACAGGGGCGGTGCCGCGTCCATATGCTGTGGGCATGAGCGACGTGGTGGCGCAGGCACGGGCAGCGGCAGAGGCGGCGAAGCAGGCGGCCGACGAGGCCCGGCGCCTCGCGGACGAGGCGGTGCAGCGCGCGGAGGAGCTCGCCGCTCGCGTGGCCGAGCAGCAACAGGCGGGCCAGGAGGCGCAGCCCGCCTCCGCCACGGAGCCCGCGGTGGTCGACTCCCCGGCCCCGACCCAGACCCCGGCGGTGGACGCGAGCGCCCCGGCGGTGGACGCGACCGCCCCGCACGCCGAGCCGGCGTCGCCGGCCCCAGCCGCGCCTCCCGAGCCGGCCACCGCCGACGGGCCGCTCGGAGCAGCCGCCGTGGACGCGATCCGCACCGGCTACGGGGTCGAGGGCAGCGCCCTGGAACTCGGCGCCCTGGTGAACGGTGCCCCGCAGCCGGACGTCCAGGTCCGGATCCCGCTCGGGATGCTGAACCGGCACGGCCTCGTCGCGGGGGCGACCGGAACGGGCAAGACGCGCACGCTGCAGGTCCTCGCGGAGCAGATCGCCGCGAACGGGGTGCCCGTCTTCGCGGCCGACATCAAGGGCGACCTGTCCGGGCTGGCGGTGGCCGGCACGCCGAACGACAAGCTGCTCGCGCGGACGGCTGGCATCGGGCAGGACTGGCGTGCCGCGGCGAGCGAGGCGGAGTTCTACTCCCTCGGCGGGCAGGGGACCGGCGTCCCGATCCGGGCGACCGTGTCCGGGTTCGGACCACTGCTGCTGTCGAAGGTCCTCGGCCTGAACGACACGCAGGAGTCGTCGCTGGGGCTCGTGTTCCACTACGCGGAACAGGCCGGGCTGCCCCTCGTCGACCTGTCGGACCTCCGGAGCGTGCTGACGTTCCTGACGAGCGACGCGGGCAAGGGGGAGCTCGCCGAGCTCGGCGGGCTGTCGAAGCAGACCGTCGGCGTGATCCTCCGCGAGCTGATCACGTTCGCCGACCGGGGCGCCGACCAGTTCTTCGGCGAGACCGAGATCGACACGACCGTGTTCCTCCGCACCGCCGCCGACGGCCGGGGGATCGTCAGCCTGCTCGAGGTGCCCGGCGTGCAGGACCAGCCCGAGGTGTTCTCGACGTTCCTGATGTGGTTGCTCGCCGACCTCTTCAACGAGCTCCCCGAGGTGGGTGACCAGGACAAGCCGAAGCTCGTGTTCTTCTTCGACGAGGCCCACCTGCTGTTCAGCGGCGCGTCGAAGGACTTCCTCGACCAGATCGTCCGTACCGTCCGGCTCATCCGGTCGAAGGGCGTCGGCATCTTCTTCGTCACGCAGACCCCGAAGGACGTCCCGAACGAGGTGCTCGCCCAGCTCGGGTCACGGATCCAGCACCAGCTGCGGGCGCACACCCCGGACGACGCGAAGGCCCTGCGGGCGACGGTGTCGACCTACCCGTCGAGCGACTACGACCTCGGCGAGGTGCTGACCTCGCTCGCCACCGGCGAGGCGATCGTCACCGTGATGAACGAGAAGGGTGCACCGACACCCGTCGCGTGGACCCGACTGCGCGCCCCCGAGGGCTCGATGGACCCGATGCACGCGCCCGAGATGACCGCGCGCGTGCATGCGTCCCCGCTCCTGGCGACCTACGGCGCACGGCTCGACCCCGACTCGGCGTACGAGATGCTCGCCCGTCGGATGGAGGCCGCCGCGGCGGACGCTGCGGCCGCCGACGCCGAGAAGGCCGCGGCCACCGCCGCCGCCGAAGCGGAGAAGGAGGCCGCGCGGGCAGCTGCCGCCGCGGCGAAGGAGGCGGCGGCGAAGGACAAGGCCGAGGCACGGGAACGGGCCGCGGCGCAGCAGGAGTACGAGCGGGCGCAGCGCGAGTTCGAGCGGGCCGAGCGCGCGGCCGAGGCGCGTCGGTCGAAGCGGACCTCGTCGCGGACCACCACGTCACGGAAGGCGGAGGACCCGCTGTCGGACCTGCTCGGGTCCGGGCTGGGCAGGACGATCGCGAAGGAGGTCGTGCAGGGGATCTTCTCGACCCTGCGCCGTCGTCGCTGAGCGAGCGCGGCGTGCTCGTGCCGGGTCAGCCGACCAGGTTCGTCGTCTCGAGCACCAGCAGCGTCGCGACGGCGAGCACCGCGACGACGCCGACGACCACGTAGGCCCCTCGCCGCTCGTACCAGGAGCGGCTGGCCGGGTAACGCCGGACGAACGCGCGGATCGACATCGGGCGGGTCTCGTCGGTGACCTGGACGCCCAGGGCTTCCACGACGCTGTCGATGCCGGCGTCGCCCCAGGTGTCGGCACGCAGACGGAACAGGTGGGTGCCGTCGGCGTCGAGCGCGACGAGCTCACGGGTCGTCCGTTCCACCGCGCTGCCGTAGGTCGTGGCGAGGACGAGGCTGTGGACGCGCTCGCGGGGCACCCGACGGTTCGGGGTGAGGACGCCCCGCACCGTGACGGCCACCGGATCGAGACCGATGAACGCGGTGCCGAGACGCACGAAGACGACGGCCACGACGGCGGCGAGCAGGATGATCGCGGTCGCGACGACGGGCCAGAGCGGCATCGGCAGGGAGACCCAGACGAGGGCGACGGCGAGGGGGACGGCGGAGAACACGACGCTCAGGATCGTCGAGCGCACGAGGGACCGTCGCGGCCGGAGGATCACGTCGTACACGGTCGCGCTCGGCCGAGCAGCTGCCGGTGCCGTCAGGTCCCCCACGTGGACTCCTCGTCCCTCGGGTGCCCGGGCAGCGTGCGACGCCCGCCCGGAGAGCGACACCCCTGCCGCTCCGTGCACCGTGGTCGACCCGTCCCGGGGTCGTCCGTCCGAGCAGTCTAGGCGACCGACGGGTACCGAGGACAGCCCGTTCCACCCCTCGGCATCGTTTCGGGGCCAGACCATGGCGAACGGGGTGCAGGGTGGTCCGCCGGGTGGGGGACCGACCCGGCCGTGCAACGAACCGGGTGGGGGACCGACCCGGCCCTGCAACGAACAGAGCGCGTGACCCGGGGGTCACGCGCTCTGTTCGGACTGGCGGAGAATGGGGGATTCGAACCCCCGAGGGCTTGCACCCAACACGCTTTCCAAGCGTGCGCCATAGGCCACTAGGCGAATTCTCCTGACGCTGTCTTCCGACGGCGACACCCAATGGTACAGGTTCCCGGGAGTGCTCACGACCGCGTGTCGAGCGGACCGGGATCCTCCCAGATGTCGTGCCGTGTGCGCCGACTACCCTGGACGCGTGTCGACCCGCATCTACATCACGTCAGCAGAAGGACACACGGGCAAGAGCACCGTCGCCCTCGGTGTCCTCGAGACCCTCGCACGCTCGGTGGGACGGGTCGGCGTGTTCCGGCCGGTCGCTCGCTCGGTCGACGTGCCCGACTACGTGCTCGAGCTCCTCCTGCAGCACACCGCGGTCGGCATCTCCTACGACGACGCGGTCGGCGTCACCTACGACGACGTGCACGCCGACCCGGACGCCGCGCTCGCCACGATCGTCACCCGCTTCGCCCAGGTCGAGCGGCAGTGCGACGCGGTCGTGGTGCTCGGGTCGGACTACACCGACGTGGGCAGCCCCACCGAGCTGTCGTTCAACGCGAAGGTCGCCGCGAACCTCGGCGCCCCGGTGCTGCTCGTCCTCGGCGGCCGCGACGCCGCCGAGCGCGGTGCCCGCACCCCGGAGGACATGGCCCAGGTCGCCGACGTCACGACGAGCGAGCTCCGGGCCGCGCACGCGCAGCTGTTCGGCATCGTCGTCAACCGTGCCGACCCGGACGCGCTGGCCGCGGTCGTGTCGAGCGTCCAGCACGCGGTCGCGGACCACCACCCCGACCTGCCGGTGTGGGCGATCCCGGAGGACCGCGTCCTCGTCGCCCCGACCGTCCGTGCCCTGCTCGAGGCCACCGGCGCGACCCTGGTGCGCGGCGACGAGGCGCTGCTCGACCGCGAGGCGCTCGGCACCGTCGTCGCGGGCATGAGCATGGAGAACGTCCTGCCGCGCCTGATCGAGGGCGGCATCGTCGTCGTCCCCGGTGACCGCAACGACGTCCTCATCGCCACGCTCCTCGCGAACGAGTCCGAGACCTTCCCGAGCCTGGCCGGCGTGATCCTCAACGGCGGGTTCGAGACCGCGCCGCAGATCTCCCGCCTGCTCGAAGGCCTGTCGAGCTCGCTCCCGATCGCGCAGAACGACCTCGGCACCTACGACACCGCGCTCCGGATCACCCAGACCCGGGGCCGTCTCGCCGCCGACTCGCCGCGGAAGGCCGACCTGGCCCTCGCGCTGTTCGAGCAGCACGTCGACGCCGACGCCCTGCGAGACCGGCTGCAGCTCACCCCCTCCGGCGTCGTCACACCGCTCATGTTCGAGCACGGACTGCTCGACCGAGCCCGCGCGTACGGCAAGCGCATCGTCCTGCCGGAGGGCGAGGACGACCGGATCCTCCGCGCGGCCTCGACGCTGCTGCAGCGCCAGGTGTGCGACCTCACGATCCTCGGCGACCCCGCCGCGATCCGCACCCGCGCGACCGAGCTCGGCCTCGACCTCGACGCCGCGCAGCTGGTGTCCCCGTTCGACCCCGAGCTCCGCGAACGCTTCGCCGAGGAGTACACCCGGCTCCGCGCGCACAAGGGCATGTCGATCGAGCTCGCCCGCGACACCGTGACCGACGTCTCGTACTTCGGCACGATGATGGTGCAGCTCGGCCTCGCCGACGGCATGGTCTCCGGCGCGAAGCACACCACGGCGCACACGATCCGCCCGTCGTTCGAGATCATCAAGACCCGCCCGGACACCTCGATCGTGTCGAGCGTCTTCCTGATGGCCCTCGCCGACCGGGTCCTCGTCTACGGCGACTGCGCGGTCATCCCGGACCCCACGAGCGAGCAGCTCGCGGACATCGCGATCTCGTCGGCCGAGACCGCGACGCAGTTCGGCATCGACCCGCGCGTGGCGATGCTCAGCTACTCGACGGGCGACAGCGGCTCGGGAGCGGACGTCGACAAGGTCCGCGCCGGCACCGCGTTCGTCCGTGAGCGCCGACCCGACCTGCTCGTCGAGGGGCCGATCCAGTACGACGCCGCGGCCGACCCGACGGTCGCGTCGACGAAGATGCCCGACTCGCCCGTCGCCGGTCGCGCGACCGTGTTCATCTTCCCCGACCTCAACACGGGCAACAACACGTACAAGGCCGTGCAGCGCTCGGCCGGCGCCGTGGCCATCGGCCCGGTGCTGCAGGGTCTGCGCAAGCCGATCAACGACCTCTCCCGCGGTGCGCTCGTCGGCGACATCGTGAACACCGTCGCGATCACCGCGATCCAGGCCGGCACCGCGTCCGACGCGGCCTGACCCGTGGTGGCCGCACCGCGCCTCCAGTCCGACAAGAAAGTGACCCACCAGTGACCGCAGCGCTCGTCGTGAACTCGGGTTCGAGTTCGTTCAAGTACCAGCTCATCGAGCTCGAGGGGGAGCGGACGCTCGCCTCCGGACTCGTGGAGCGCATCGGCGAGACGACGGGGGCGTGGAAGCACACGAACGCCCTCACCGGCGAGTCGTCGTCCAGCGACTCGGCCGAGGTCCCCGACCACGCCGCCGGGTTCCAGGCCATGATCGACGCATTCGCGAAGGTCGGGCCGTCGTTCGACGAGCACCCGCCGGCCGTCGTCGGCCACCGCGTCGTGCACGGCGGCACCACCTTCGACCGCGCCACCGTGGTCACCGACGACGTCGAACGACAGATCGAGGAGCTCTCGAGCCTCGCGCCGCTGCACAACCCGGCGAACCTCGAGGGGATCCGGGCCGCGAAGCAGGTCTTCGCCGACGTGCCCCAGGTCGCCGTGTTCGACACCGCGTTCCACCAGACGATGCCGCCGCACGCGTACACGTACGCGATCCCCGCGGACCTCGCGGCGAAGTACGGGATCCGGCGCTACGGCATGCACGGGACGAGCCACAAGTACGTGTCCGAGCAGGCCGCCGAGTTCCTCGGCCGTCCCCTCGCCGAGCTCAAGACGATCGTCCTGCACCTCGGCAACGGGGCGTCCGCCGCGGCGATCGACGGCGGCCGGTCGATCGAGACCTCCATGGGGCTCACCCCGCTCGAGGGCCTCGTGATGGGCACTCGGTCCGGCGACCTCGACCCGGCCGTGCTCATCCACCTCCACCGCGAGGCCGGGCTGTCCTTCGAGGACCTCGACACCATGCTCAACAAGCAGTCCGGACTGCTCGGGCTGACCGGCAACGGCGACATGCGCGACGTGCAGGACGCGGCGCTCCGGGGCGACGAGGAGGCCGAGGCGGCGCTCGCCGTGTACCGGCACCGGATCCGTCGCTACGTCGGGGCCTACACGGCGCAGCTCGGCGGGCTCGACGCGGTCGTGTTCACCGCGGGCGTGGGCGAGAACAACGCGCTGCTGCGTCGGCGCGTGCTGGCCGGGCTGGAGCACCTCGGCATCGAGATCGACGCGGATCGGAACGAGTTGGCCTCGCGCGAGGCGCGGCTCATCTCGACGGACGCGTCGCGGGTCGCGGTGCTCGTGGTGCCGACGAACGAGGAACTGGAGATCGCCCGGCAGTCGGCCGCGGTGGCGCTGTAGGGGGCCGGGCGGCGGCGGGGGCGCGGTCCGCTGGGGGTGTTCGGTCCGCGAGGCGTCGGTGCGGGTGCGTTGGCGTGGGTGCCGGCGTCCGCGGCTGGGTCCGCACGGTGCGGCTTTCGTCGGCTGGTGCTGGGTTGGTGGCTGGGTGCGCGCTTGTAGCGCGCCACGGTGCGGTCAAAGTCGCACGGGATCGCGAGGTGCGCACGGTGCGGCGGGTTTGGACAGTCCACTTTCCTCGCACGGGGTGACGAGGTGCGCACGGTGCGGGCGGGAGGCGCGGGGCGGCCTGGCGCCGCGCCTCCCGTCCGCCGGGTGGTGCCGCGTACTGCACGGTGCGGTGTTCGTCGGCTGGTGCTGGGTTGGTGGCTGGGTGCGCGCTTGTAGCGCGGCACGATGCGGTCAAGTTCGCACGGGGTGACGAGGCGCGCACGGTGCGGCCGGGTTGGTCAGTCCGCCTTCCTCGCACGGGGTGGCGAGGCGCGCACGGTGCGGCCGAGTAGGCCCGTCCACGTTCCTCGCACGGGATGGCGAGGTGGGCACGGTGCGGCCACGGGCCGGGACCCCGCCGCGGAGCTCAGCGGAGCGACGCGACCGCCGCGGGGATCGGTGTGTCGCCGCTCGTGACCTCGAACTGGACCCCGACCGCGGTGTCGTCGACGAGGGCGTGGAGCACGACCGCTGCGACGTCGGCACGGGGGATCGACCCACGGGGGACCGTGCGGCCGACGTCGACCGTGCCCTGCGGCGGCGTGTCGAGCAGGCCTCCCGGTCGGACGATCGTCCAGCGGAGGCTCCGGGCACGGATGTTCGCGTCGGCCTCGGCCTTGGCGCGCAGGTAGACCTGGAAGACGTCGTCCTCCGATGCGGCCGGGACCACCGCGCGCTGCGGGTCGTACGCGTCCGCACCCATCGCCGAGATCATGACGTAGCGCCGGATCCCAGCCCGCTCGGCGGCATCGGCAAGCAGGATCGCCCCGTCCCGGTCGACCGTCAGCTTCCGCTCCGCCCCGCTGCCCGGGCCGGCGCCGGCGGCGAACACCACCGCGTCGACGCCGCGGAGCCGGAGCCCGAGGTCGTCGTCGTCCATCTGCTCGAGGTCCGCGACGATCGCCCGCGCGCCCTGCTGCTCCACGTCCGTGACGTGGGCGGGGTTGCGGACGATGGCGACGGCGTCGTGGCCGGCGTCGGTGATCTGGCGGGCGAGGAGGAGGGCGATCTGGCCGTGGCCCCCGGCGATGGCGATCTTCATGTGTCCGATCATGCCCGTCGCGTCCGGTAGACTTCTCGGCGGCTCCTCACGTGACGCCATCCAGGCCAACTCCCCCAGGGCGGAAACGCAGCAAGGGTAACCGGGCTCTGGCGGGTGCGTGAGGAGTCTTTTCTGTTTCCTGCCCGGGTGCGTGCGGTGTCGCTTCCGTTCCCGGGCCGGCCGGCCGGACAACGTCCGCACGCCGGGTGTCCGTTTCGTAACGGGCTGCGGACAGCAACCTGATCGTGTGCAAAGATCACCCTCAGGAACTCCCAACCAGGGTTCCTGACCCTCCACCGCCTCACCAGCGGAGGAGTTTTCCGGATCAGGTGGCGAGCGTGCTCGCCAGGAAAAGAGACACGCATGCGCAGGCACGTGTCGCTGTGGGGTACCCGTGTACCCACGACGGCGGGCGACTGGACACGACGGATCTTCGGTGCTGGCGGCCGAGCTCGACGACGAGCATCGGACGATCGGCGTCTCCTCCTGCGCGGCGGCGTCCTCGCCACGGTGACGGCGCTCATCGCCGCCACCGTGGCGATCCAACCCGCGGTGGCTGCACCGACCGACGTCTCCGAGGCCGAGGGGCTGCTTCTCAGCGGGTCCGGCATCGTGAACGTCGACGGCATCGCCCAGCTCGGCGGTGCCTACTCCGCTCGCGGTGCGACCACGGGCGGCGGCACCACGAACCAGCCGCTCAACGTCGAGGCCCTGAACACCGTCGGGGTCGACCTCGGGAACGACATCGACCTGCTCGGGTCGAACGGCATCCTCACCCTCGGGGTGAACGGCCAGTACGCGACGACCTCGGCGAACGGTGCCACGGCGTCCTCGGGCCTCCTCACCAACGACGGCGGCATCGGCGTCGGCACCGGGATCGGCACGGGTGCCTCGACGCTGAACCTCAACCCGCTGTTCAGCCGCGTCGGCGCTGACGCGACCGTGCTCTCGAACGCGCAGCTGCGTGTCGGAGCGCTCGCCTCGACCCTGACCGCGACGCGTGGCACGACGGTGAGCACCACGAGCGACTACCGGATCGCCGGGGCCGACCTCACGCTGACGAGTCCGGCCGTGCAGGGACTGACGGCGTCGCTCCGTGACCAGCTGCGCACCGTCTCCGGTCAGGTGAACGGGGTCTTCGGCACCGGGGGAGCCCTGCAGGGCACCACCGCAACGGTGACCAGCCAGATCCAGACCCTCCTGCGCCAGGCGCTGCTCGGCACGGTGACCGTCAGCGGCACCACGATCACGTCGAACGTGAACCTCAACCTCGACGACACGCTCACCCAGGTCCTCGAGCAACCGCTGACGGACGGCGCCGTGACGATCGTCCCGGCGACCGGGACCATCACGGTCGACCTCGACGAGCTCACGGCGCTCAACGGCCAGCCGGCGAACACCCCGGTGCTGACGACCGCCGCGGTGGACTCGATCAACCAGAGCATCACCACGATCCTCGGTACCCAGCTGCCGACCACGCTGCAGACGGCGGTCGTGAACACGATCAACTCCACCGGCGTCCGGGTGGACATCGCGACGAACGCCACCGTGCTCGGACAGCCGTCCGCTGCGATCGGTCTCCGGATCGACACGACGCTCGGCGCGCTCGCCGGCACCGCGACCGCGACCCCCACGGTCACCACGTCGGGCAGTGTCGCCGGACTGCCGCTGCCCCTCGGCACCGTGCTCGCGCCGGTCGTCAGCGGAACCGTCGTCCCGGCGCTGCAGGGTGCGCTCCGGCCCGTCATCGGCGGGGCGGCCCTCGCACAGCTCGGCACCGCCCTGACGAACACGACCTCGGCCGTGGCGACACTGCTGTCCCCGGTCGTCCTGCTGATCCGTCAGGTGATCGACCTCACCGTCAACGCGCAGGACACCACGACCGGGTTCCGCGACGGCCGCGGCTCCGACCCGGGCGCCCGGAGCGTGCACGCCCTGCGGCTGTCGATCCTCCCCGGGGCGAACGTCGCCACCGTCGACCTCGCCACGTCCACCGTGCGGGCCGCGGCCTTCGTCGCGCCGACGATCACGACCCCGACCGCGAACCAGGTCTTCAGCGTGCCGACGGCGTCCTCCACCCGCACCGTCACCGTGAGCGGCACCGGCGAGCCCGGCGCCACGATCGCGGTGGACCTCGGGAGCGGCCGGACCGCCACCGCGACCGTCGCGGCCAACGGGGCGTGGACCACCTCGGTGGCCAACGTGCCGACCGGCTCCTGGACGGCCACCGCGACGCAGACGGTCGGTGGTGCGGCTGCAGGCTCGGCGACGCAGCAGTTCTCGGTCGTCGCGCAGCAGGCGCTCACGATCACCGCGCCGACGGCGGGGCAGACCTTCACGACCACGGGCACCACCGCGCCGGTGACCCTGACCGGCACCGCCACCGCCAACGCCCGCATCGACATCGACCTCGGCGGCGGCCTCAGCGCCACCGGGACCGCCGCCGCGAGTGGTGCCTGGAGCATCACGGTGCCGGACGTCCCGATCGGCGAGCCGACCGCGAGCGTCACGCAGACCGTCGGGGACAGCACCTCGGCACCGGTGACCCGTGCATTCCGGGTGGTCGCGGCTGCCGGACTGACGGTCGACACCCCGACCGCGGACCAGGACTTCCCGCTCGCCGGGGACGCCCGGGACGTGCCGTTCTCCGGTTCGGCGCAGCCCGGCGCCCGGGTCGACGTCGACCTCGGTGGCGGCCGCACGGCGACGACGACCGCGAACGCCGGTGGGACCTGGTCGACCGCGGTGGCGGACGTCCCGGCGGGGGAGTACTCCGCCCGGGTGACGCAGACCGTCGGTGCGTCCACGAGCACCCCGGTGACGCGTGACTTCACCGTCACGGCGGCGGCTCCGTTGCGCATCACCGCCCCCGAGGACGGCAGCACCATCACCGTCGCCGACCCGACCTCGACGACGCCCGTCACGGTCTCCGGCACCGCCGCGCCGAACGCACAGGTGTCCGTCGGCATCGGCGGGTCCTTCACCGCGACGGTGACCGCGGACGGCGACGGCGACTGGGAGACGACATTCCAGGGCGTCCCGGTCGGCGACCGCACGGCGACCGCTCGGCAGACCGTCGGCGGGACGACCTCGGGTCCGGTGACGTCCGACTTCACCGTGGCCGCCGGCGCTCCGATCGCGATCACCGCGCCGGTACCCGGCGCCACCGTGACCGTGCTCGACGCCGACAGCACCACCGACCTCGTCGTCACCGGCACCGCCCAGCCCGGAGCCGACGTGGCGATCTCGCTCGGCGGCGGGCTGACCGCCACCGCGTCCGCGGACGGCGCCGGGGACTGGACCGCCACGGTCCGGGACGTCCCGGTCGGCCGGTGGACGATCCAGGCGACCCAGACCGTGAACGGCACCACCTCGCCGACGGTCCGTCAGGTCGTGACGGTCGTCGCGGGGGCCGCGCTCGCCGTCACCTCGCCCGCCCAGGGCGGCACGACCGCCGTCGCGACCGAGAGCTCGACGATCGACGTGGCCGTGTCTGGGACCGCGCAGCCGGGAGCCGACGTCGCCGTCGTCCTCGACGGGACGGGCGACCCGGTCACGACCACGGCGGGCACCGACGGGTCGTGGTCGGTGACCCTGCAGGCGGTCGGCACGGGCGACCACACCGCGAGCGTCACGCAGACGGTCGGTGGACAGACGTCCGCGGCCGTCGACCGGGACTTCTCGGTCGCGGTCGGTGACGACCTGGTTATCGAGTCGCCGACGGACGCTCAGCAGGTCCCCGCGGGGACGGGCGGCCAGATCGGCGTCGTCGTGCGCGGCACGGCCGAACCGGGAGCGAGCGTGCGTGTCACGGTCGACGGGGGCGACCCCGTCGCCGTGGTCGCCGACGGCGCCGGCAACTGGTCGACCGACCCGACGGAGCTCGGCATCGGCGACCACACCGTCACCGCCGTGCAGACCGTGAACGGGACGACCGGTCCCACCGTCACCCGCGACTTCACGGTCGTGCCGGGGACCGCCGTCGCGATCGACTCGCCGGCGGTCGGCTCGCGCTTCGTCGTGGTCGACGGGGACGCCACGGCCACCGTGGCGATCTCCGGGACCTCGGAGCCGAACGCGGACATCACCGTCTCGCTCGGCCCGGACACCCGGTTCACCACCACGGCCGACGGCGCCGGGGCGTGGAGCGTCGACGCGACCGGTCTCGCACCCACCGGCACCTACACGGTGAACGCGAGCCAGAGCGTCGAGGGCGTGGTCACCGCTGCGATCCCGACCACCTTCCTGGTCGTCACGGCAGCGCCGCTCGCGATCACGGCGCCGACCACGACACCGATCACGGTCGCGGGCGACGCCGTCCGCCGTGACGTCACCGTGTCGGGTACCGGCCAGCCCGGAGCCACCGTGACCGCCGGTACCGACGGCGAGGACGACCAACAGACGACGGTCGCCCCGGACGGCACCTGGTCGGTGACCTTCGCCGACCTCGGCGTCGGCGAGCACCCGGTCTCGGTGACGCAGACCCTCGCCGGCACGGTCTCCTCCCCGGCGACCTCCGCACCGGTCACGCGCACGGTCACGATCGAGGCCGCCGACGCCGTGCGGGTGACGACGCCGGCCGACGGAGCCGTCCTGCTCGTGCCGGACGCCGGCGCGACGCGCGACGTCACCGTCACCGGGACGGCGGAGCCGAACGCTCTGGTCACCGTGCGACTCGGCGCCGACGCGGTCAGCACCACCGCGGACGGAGACGGCGCGTGGACCGTGACGTTCGGCGGGGTCGGTGTCGGTGACCCGACGCTCACCGCGACCCAGACCGTCGGCGGGACCAGCGCCTCCAGTCCCGCGCAGACCGTCTCCGTGCGCGCCGGGACCGCGCTCACCCTGACGACGCCCACGGACGGCACCGTCCTGACGGTCGCCGACGCGGCCGGTACGGCCGACGTGCTGGCGGCCGGACGGGCACAGGGCGGCGCCACCGTCACGGTGACCCTGTCGAACGGCGCCTCCGACGAGGTGACCGCCGCTGCCGACGGCGCCTGGGAGACGACGTTCGCGGACGTCCCGGTCGGCGACCACACGGTCCGCGCGACGCAGGTCGTCGGCGGGCAGACGTCGGCACCCGTCACCGCGGCGGTGTCGGTCCGCGCCGGTGCGCCGCTCACGGTGACGACCCCGGCCGGGGCCGCCTCCGTGACGGTGGCCGACGACGACGCGACGACCGACGTGCGGTTCGCCGGCACCGGCCAGCCCGGGGCGACCGTCACGGTCGACCTCGGTGCGGGCGGGACGGCGACCGCGCGGGTCGACGACGGCGGGAAGTGGTCGACGACGGTCGAGGACGTGCCCACCGGGTCGTACCGGGCCGACGTCACGCAGGCCGTGAACGGGACGACGAGCGCGGCGGTCACCCGCCCGGTGTCCGTCGTCGCCGCGGCCGCCCTGACCATCCGCCAGCCCGGTGACGACCCGATCTCCGTCGCGGACGCCGACGCCACCACCACGGTGACGATCGCCGGCGACGCCCAGCCGGGCGCCACCGTCACGATCACGGTCGACGACGGCGACCCGGTCGAGGTGACGGCGGGCGGGGACGGCTCGTGGAGCGTCGACGTGCCGGACCTCGGCGTCGGGACGCACGACGTGAGCGTCACGCAGACGGTCGACGGGTCCACGTCCACGACCCCCGTCGAGACGACGTTCGCGATCGTGGCCGGCGCTCCGGTCGTGATCGACGAGCCGACGGCCGGCCAGCAGTACACCGTCGCCGGCGAGGGCGCGACCACCACGGTCGACGTCAGCGGCACGGCGGAGCCCGGTGCGACCGTCGTGGTCGACCTCGGCGGCGGACGCAGCGAGTCCACCACCGCGGACGCGGACGGGACGTGGAGCGTCTCGGTCCCGGACGTGCCCGCCGGGACCCTGGAGGTCAGCGTCACGCAGCGGATCGGCGACACCGTCTCCGCCCCGGTGGCCGTCGGGATCCGGGTGCTCGTCGCGGACCCCATCACGATCGCCACCCCGGCGGACGGGTCGACCGTCCGCGTCGCGCAGCAGGACTCGGTCGCGACGGTGACGGCGAACGGTGCCGCCCAGCCGCGGTCCACCGTGCGGATCACGATCGACGGCGGCGACCCGCAGACCGTCACGGCGACCGCCGCCGGCACGTGGTCGCTCGACCTCGAGGGACTCGCCACCGGGCAGCACACGGTCCGGGCGACCCAGACGGTCGACGGGTCGACCTCGGCGCCGGTCGTGACGACCTTCACGATCGCCGCCGGCGCCGCGCTGACGGTCGACACCCCGGCCGACGGCGACACCGTCACCGTGCCGGCCGGCACCACGAGCGCGACCGTCCCGGTCAGCGGTCAGGGGCAGCCGGGCGGGACCGTGCGGATCGTCACCGACGACGGTGACCCCGTCGAGGTCCCGGTGAGCACGGACGGCCGGTGGTCGACCGAGTTGACGGGGCTCGACGCCGGAGACCACACGATCGTCGTCACGCAGGTCGTGAACGGCACCACGTCGTCGCCGGTCCAGCGTGACCTGACGGTCGAGGTCGCCGCGGTCGACGCGATCGTCGTGACCTCGCCGGCGAACGGGACCGCGTTCCGCGTGCTCGGCGGCACCACGGACGTCCGTGTCACCGGTGTCTCGGCGCCGAACGCGGCGGTCTCGGTCCGGATCGACGGCGGCACCCCGGTCACGACGACGGCGAACGGCGACGGCGAGTGGGCCGTGACCGTGCCGTCGGTCGGCACCGGGCCGCACACGATCGCCGCCTCGCAGACCGTCGGCGGGACGACGACGGACGCGCCCGAGGTCGGGTTCTCCGTCGCCGCAGCGGCTCCGATCAGGGTCACGAGCCCGCCCGACGGCCAGGTCGTCCCGATCACCGGGGCGACGACGTCCATCGTGGTGAGCGGCACCGCGGAGCCGAGGGCCACGGTGACCGTCGACATCGACGGCCGGACGGCGACGACCACCGCCGGTGGCGACGGCTCCTGGACCGTCACCGTCACCCGGGTCCCGCCGGGCACCCACACCGTGTCGGCCACCGAGACCGTCGGCGGTCGCACCTCCGACCCGGTGACCAGCACCGTGCGGGTCGTGGTCGCGCAGCCGACCGACGTCACCATCACCAGCCCGACACCCGGCCAGCTCCTCCCCGCGACGGGCACCGGCGACACCGCCGCCTTCACGGTGACGGGGCACGCCACACCGGGTGCGCTCGTCACGGTGCGCCTGTCGAACGGACAGGTGCGCACGACGACGGCCGACGCGGACGGTGACTGGAGCGTCACCTTCGACCGCGTGCCCGAGGGCGCGTGGACCCTGGAGGCGTCGCAGACCGTGAACGGCACGACGACGGTCTCGCAGCCGGTGCCGATCGTGGTGGACGCCGTCGAGCCGCTCGCGGTCACGTCCCCCACGCCGGGTGCGCACCAGACGGCCTCGGCCGCCGGCTCCGTGGACTGGCGCGTCACCGGGACCGCCGAACCGGGGGCAACGGTGACCGTCGTCGCCGACGACGGCACGCCGGTGACGACCACGGCGGACGAGGACGGCGCCTGGGCGGTCGTGCTGCGCCTCGCGGTGGGACCGCACACCATCCGCGTGACCCAGACCGTCGCGGGTGCGACGTCGGCCGCACAGTCGGTCGCGGTGGTGGTCGACGCGGCCGTGCCGGGCGATCCGGGGACGCCGGGGAACCCCGGCACGCCGGGGACGCCAGGGACTCCCGGGGCGCCGGGGACACCGGGCACGCCCGGCACGCCCGGGACGCCAGGTGCGCCCGGGACCCCTGGAGCCGGGGCGGTCGGGAACGGGAACGGGACCGCCGGTGGGTACGGGTCCGGTGGGCTCGCGTTCACCGGTGCCGAGGTCGGGCCCCTCGCCGGGGCGGCCGGCGGCCTGGTGGTCCTCGGGTTCCTCCTGCTGGGGCTGTCCCGCCTCGCCCGCGGCATCCGCCGCCGACGCGTCTGACCCCACCCGCACCGTCCGCACCGCGCCTCGCGTTCCGTCGTCCTGACGGACGGGAGGCGCGGTGCGTCACGTGCGCCCTCCCCACTTCCCACAGGTGGTCCGGTCCGACCATCGGGTGTCGGCCGTCCCGGCTACCCTTGGGGCGTGGTCACCGCCCTGTATCGCCGTTACCGGCCCGAGAACTTCGCCGAGCTGATCGGACAGTCGCAGGTCACCGATCCCCTCCGGACGGCCCTGCGCACCAACCGGGTCAACCACGCCTACCTCTTCAGCGGGCCGCGCGGCTGCGGCAAGACGACGTCCGCCCGCATCCTCGCGCGCTGCCTGAACTGTGCAGAAGGTCCGACCGACACCCCGTGCGGCGTCTGCCCGAGCTGCGTCGAACTGGCGCGCGGCGGCGGGGGTTCGCTCGACGTGATCGAGATCGACGCCGCCAGCCACAACGGTGTCGACGACGCGCGGGACCTCCGTGACCGCGCCGTGTTCGCCCCGGCGCGCGACCGCTACAAGATCTTCATCCTCGACGAGGCGCACATGGTGACGCCGCAGGGCTTCAACGCGCTGCTCAAGCTGGTCGAGGAGCCGCCGGAGCACGTGAAGTTCATCTTCGCCACGACCGAGCCCGAGAAGGTCATCGGCACCATCCGGTCGCGCACCCACCACTACCCGTTCCGGCTCGTCCCGCCGGCCGCGATGCTCGAGTACGTCGAGCAGCTCTGCCAGCAGGAGTCGGTCTCGGTCGCACCGGGTGTCCTGCCGCTCGTCGTCCGCGCGGGCGGCGGCTCCGTCCGCGACACCCTGTCGTTGCTCGACCAGCTCATGGCCGGCAGCGAGGACGGGGCGATCGCGTACGAGCGAGCCGTCGCGCTCCTCGGCTACACCGACGCCGCACTGCTCGACGACGTCGTCGACGCGCTCGCCGTGGCCGACCCGGCGTCCGCCTTCGCCGCGATCGACCGCGTGGTCCAGACCGGTCAGGACCCCCGTCGCTTCGTCGAGGACCTGCTCGAGCGCCTCCGCGACCTCATCGTGGTGGCCGCGACCAACGAGAGCGCCGCTGCCGTCCTGCGTGGCATCTCGCCGGAAGAGCTCGACACGATGACCCGGCAGGCCGGCGTCTTCGGTGCGACCGGGCTGTCGCGCGCGGCGGACATCGCGAACCGGGCGCTGACCGAGATGACCGGTGCGACCTCGCCGCGACTCCACCTCGAGCTGATGACCGCCAGGATGCTCGTGCCCGAGGCCGACGACACCCAGCGCGGTGCACTCGCCCGGGTCGAGCGACTCGAACGACGCATCGGCGTCGGCGACGCCGGTGGGCACCAGGCCGGACCGGAGTCGCTCCCCGCGGCGGGTTCGACCTCCGCCCAGGCGCCCGGTGCTCCGGCCGCTGCACCCGCTCCGCGCGCGGCACAGGCACCCGCGGCACCCGCTCCCGCGACACCCGCCGCGGCGCCCGTCCAGGCTCCGGCCGCGGAGACGCCTGCTCCGGTCGACGC
>NZ_JBFPFM010000038.1:0-31986 GCF_047977705.1 Curtobacterium sp. LFS084 | reverse complement strand
CCCCTGACCAGCACCACCCCACCCGCACCACTCGAGGCACCACAACCCGGCCCTGTCCCAGGGCTCTTCGGCGCGCCCGGAACCGGTGCCGCACCGCGCCTCCCGTCGGTCGTCCGGTCGGGCCTGACGTCCGCACGCACGGTCCGCAGAAGAGCGGACACCCCATCGGGTGGCACCCGATCTGGCGTGTGTACCCGCGCTCCGGCGCGTGCTCCCATGGACTCGTCAGGGGTCGTCGAGTCTGCAGGGAGTCCGTCATGCGCCGCGCCGGTGTGTTCGCCACCACAGGAGCGGTGGGCGCGTTCGTCGCGCTCGCCGCGGGGACGCTGACGCCCACCGCCGCCGACGCGGCCACGAGTGCCGCGTCGATCCGCGCGGCGAGCGCGACGTCCCTGTACGCCGCGGGGCCGTACCGCTCCGACACGAGCGAGGCGGCGAAGCAGGCGGCTGCCCTGGCGACGAGCGACCCGCGCGGCGCGGCGGCGGCGCGGACCATCGCCGGGTACCCCGTCGCCATCTGGCTCGGCGACTGGACCCGCGGCGCGACGCTGACGAAGACCATCGACGCGGCGATCGCGGGGGCCGAGCGGACGGGCACCACCGCGGTCTTCGTCACCTACGCCATCCCGCAGCGCGACTGCGGCGGGTACTCCGCCGGTGGCTTCGACGAGGCCACGTACGACGCCTGGGTGGACCAGATCGTGGCCCGTGTCGCCGGGCACCGGGCCGCCGTGATCGTCGAACCGGACTCCCTGGCGATGCTCAGCAACAGCGCGTGCAGTGACACGCTCGACGCCCAGCGCTACCGCATCCTCGCGCGGGAGGTCGCCGCGTTCACGGCCGCGGGTGTGCCCGCCTACCTCGACGCCGGGAACTCGAACTGGGTCCCGCCGGCGGTGATGGCGTCACGGCTCGAGAGCGCCGGTGTGCGGCGCGCCCGGGGCTTCTTCACGAACGTCGCGAACTACTACCCGACGGCGCAGGAGCAGGCGTACGCCGAGCGCGTGTCGGCGCTCACGGGTGGGTCCCACTACGTCATCGACACGTCACGGAACGGCCAGGGCTGGCGCGGCACGTGGTGCAACGGGCCGGGCTCCGGACTCGGGACGTCGCCGCGGGTCGTCTCCGACGGCTCGGCCCTCGACGCACTGCTCTGGGTGAAGACCCCGGGCGCGAGCGACGGCACGTGCAACGGTGGTCCGGTGGCCGGGACGTGGTGGTCGCCCTTCGCCGAGGCGCTCGTCGCGAACGCGCGGACCGGGACGACGGTCGTCGCAGCCGCGCCCGCCCGGACGGCCCCGGCCGTCGCGCCGACCGCGCACCGGGAGTCCGTGTCGTCCGGGTCGAAGCGCCGCGTCACGGTGTCGGGGTGGACGTTCGACCGCGACGACCTGACGAAGCCCGTCACCGTGCGGGTGACCGTCGGCGGCAAGGTCGTCGGGACGGCGACGGCGAACGTGTCGCGGCCCGACGTCGACCGGGTGCACCGGGTCGGCCGGAACCACGGGTTCCGGACGACGGTGCCGGTGTCGAGCGGGAAGCGCAGCGTGTGCCTCACGGCGGTCGGCATCGGCCGTGGCGGCGACACGTCGATGGGGTGCGTGACCCTGTCCGTGCGCTGAGGAACGCGACCCTGCGCCGGTCCGTGCCCGTCCGTCCGTGCGTGGACGTGCCCCCGGCGTGCGTCGACGCCCGCCGTCGTGCGGGAGGATGGCCGCATGCCGCGTGATCTCGTCCGTCGTGCCGTCCGCCGACTCCGTCGCACCCTGACCGGCGGCCAGCCGGTCGCCCCGACGGCATCGACGCGGCCGCCGGTCCTCGGGTACGTCGTGGCCGGCGGTGGTGGCGCGCACCCCGCCTCGGCGCACGTCCGGGTCGTCCGCCGCACCGAGCACCTCGCGCGCTCCGGTGCCGCCGAGGTCCGTCAGGTCGACCCCGCCGCGTTCCTCGACGGCACCGACACGACCGACTACCGGGCCGTCCTCGTCCAGCGGGACATCCTGCGCCGCGAGGACGTGGCGCCGTTCCTGGCCGCCGCCGCGGCGCGGGGGATCCGGGTCGCCGCCGAGGTCGACGACGACTTCTTCACCGACTCCGGCCGCGATCGTCTGGCCCGGGCCGAGTACGACCCGGACCGACTGGCCTCGATCGACGCCCTCGTCCGCGGCGCCGACCTCGTCGTCGTCAGCACCGAGGAGCTCGCGGCGCTCGTCCGGCCGCTCGCACACCGCGTGGTGGTCGTCCGGAACGCCCTGGACCCGACGCTCTGGACCCCGGGGGAGCCCGTCGCCGACGACGACCGCCCCGCCGACGAGCACCGGGTGCTCTACATGGGGACGCTCACGCACGGCGCCGACCTCGCACTGCTCCAGGGCGTCTTCACCGACCTGACGGCCGCCGACGGCATCCCGATCCGGCTCGAGGTCATCGGGGTGACCGAGGACGCCGACGAGCCCGACTGGTACCGCCGCGTCGAGGTGCCGGACGGGCACTACCCGGCGTTCGCCCGGTGGCTCGTCGACCACCGGCAGCGGTGGCGGGCCGGGGTCGCACCACTGCGTGACGAGGAGTTCAACCGCGCGAAGAGCGACCTCAAGGCGATCGAGTACACCGCGCTCGGGCTCCCGGCCGTCGTGTCCGACCGCCCGTCCTACCGCGACGCCCGCGGACACGGCGTCGCCGCCGTGCCCGACGACGTCGACGCCTGGCGCGCGGCCCTGCGGAGCGCCGTCGCCGCTGGCACCGCCGATCCCGTGGCCGCCCGCTGGGTGCGTGACGAGCGGACGATCGGCCACGACGGCGACACCTGGCGGTCCGCCCTGCTCGACTAGGCTCGTGGCGTGACCGACACCGCAGCCCCCGTCCAGCCGCTCGTCTCGATCATCATGGGGTCGGACTCCGACTGGCCGACGATGCGCGCCGCGGCGGACCTGCTGACCGAGCTGGGGATCCCGTTCGAGGCCGATGTCGTGTCGGCGCACCGCACGCCCGACAAGATGACCCGGTTCGCCCGCGGCGCCGCCGCACGCGGCATCCGGGTCGTCATCGCCGGGGCCGGTGGCGCGGCGCACCTGCCGGGGATGGTCGCCTCGATGACGACCCTGCCGGTGATCGGCGTCCCGGTGCAGTTGGCGCGCCTCGACGGGCTCGACTCGCTGCTGTCGATCGTGCAGATGCCCGCCGGCATCCCGGTGGCGACGATGGCGATCAACGGTGCGGCGAACGCCGGGCTCCTCGCCGCGCGGATCATCGGCTCGTCCGACCCGGCCGTCGCGGCGCGTCTGGGCGAGTACGCCGACGGGCTCGAGCAGCTCGTCGAGGAGAAGGCCCAGCGCCTGCGCGACTCGCTGTAGTCCGAGCCGACGGGCGACCCGTTGCAGGACGGGCGACCCGCTACAGGTCGGCGTGCAGCTGCCAGGTCTCGGCAGCCGAGTCCTTCCAGTCGTACATGCGGGCACGGTCCGGTCCCGCGACGGCCAGCTGCCCGGCGAGCAGCGGGTCGTTGACCACCTGGTAGACGGCCTGCGCCAGCCGTTCCGGGTAGGACTCTCGGGGATCGCGGGCCACCGTGACACCGGCGTCCGACGCGACCTCGCGCACGGCGTCGTCGTCCGAGTGGACGACGGGCGTCCCGAAGCTCATCGCCTCGATCACGGGGAGCCCGAAGCCCTCGGCCAGGCTCGGGAACACGAACACCGTCGCGCGGTCGTACGCCACGGCGAGGTCCTGGTCGTCGATCCGGCCGAGCACCTTCACGCGTTCGCGGGAGAGCCCTGCGCGTTCCGCGGTGCCGTACACGTCGACGTCGCCCCAGCCGTCCGGCCCGGCGATCACGAGCGGGACGTCCGCGGGGGCGTCCGGGTGCGCCATCGCCTCGATGAGGTACCGCAGGCCCTTCCGGGGCTCGAGCGTGCCGACCGCGAGCACGTAGCGCTCCGGCAGGCCGAGCCGCTCGGCACGGAGGTCCGCGTCGACCGGGGTCCGCAGTCGCCCGCTCGGGGCGCCGCCGATCACCCGGAGGCGTTCGTCGAAGCGGTGGATGCCGTTCAGGGCGCTCGCGACCGCGTGCGTCGGGACGACGACGGCGTCGGCGTGCTTCCACGCGCGCTTCACCATCGCGCGGTGGAAGTGGACGCCGCGGGGCGTGAGGGTCTCGGGGTGCGTCCACGGCACGGTGTCGTGCACGGTGACGACCGTCTGTCGGCCGGGGTCGCTGAAGCGGTCGTGCTTGACGAGCGGCGCGAGCACGCTCGGCGAGTGCACCATGCCGCGTCCGACGTTCCCGACGAGTCCGCCCTGCCAGGCGACCGAGAGCTCGCGACGGGGGAGCGCCAGGCGGTCGAGGTCACCGAGTCCGGGGAGCAGCATCCGGATGTGCGCGAGCTCGTCCTTGCCGACGGCGGACACGATGCCGGCGACGTCGCAGCCGTCCGGTGCGTTCTCGATGAGGTGCCGCGTGAGCTCTTCCGCGTACCGACCGATGCCGCCGGGGACGGGGGCGACGATCTGGTCCACGACGACGTGGAGTGTTGTCATGGGGTGCGCCTCCTCGTGGTGCTGTGGTGCGCACTGCGCGGTCGGAAAGCGACCATATCAGTCTGCGCGGGGAGGAACCGGGGCGCTCGATCGGGGTGTGGCGAGGGCGCTGCGTCGGCGGTGCCGGGCGGCGAGCGCGGCCCCGACACCGGCGAGCACGACGTCGCCGATGGTCATGAACACCCGGCTGATGACGGCCAGCGCGAAGGGTGCGGACCCGCCCGCCACGCTCCCGAGCAGCAGCACGAGGATGCCCTCGCGTGGGCCGAGGCCAGCGGGTGCGATGACCACGACGAAGCCGACGAGCCACGCGACCGCGTACGCGCCGACGGCCACCGGGAACAGGGTCGGCGAGTCGGCGCCGAAGGCCCGGAGCACGACGGTTGCCTGCACGCCGTAGGCCACCCACATGACGAGCGACCACACGAGCGACATCACCGTGCCGGACCAGGTCAGGGTGGTGTCCTGCGTCGGGCGACGCAGGATCCGGAACGCGAGGGCGATGAGCCGGCCGAGGACGGGCGGGGTGAGGCACACCAGGCCGACGACGATCACCGGGATGAGCCACCAGAACGTCTGGAACCCGGTCGACGACGACAACAGCACGGCGACGATCCCGACGATCGCGGCCGTGACCATGCTGACGAGCATCGAGGCGAGGGCGGCGACCGCGCTGCCGGTGCGCTGCAGGCCGTGCGCCCGACCGAGCTCGGCCTGGGCCGCGATCGACCACACGCCACCGGGGATGTACTTGCCGAGCTGCCCGACGAAGAAGATCGACGACGCCGCGGCCACCCGGACCCGGTACCCGCTCGCGGCCATCATCGCGCGCCAGGACAGCATGTTCGCGACCAGGGCGACGATCGTGAAGACGACGCCGACGGTGACCGTCGTCGCGTCGAGGCGGGCGAAGTCGTGGACGATCTTGTCCCACTGCTTCGCGATGCTCCAGACGAGGAACGCGACGGCCACGACGGCGGCCACCCACTTCACCGCGGTCAGCACGCGAGCGCGTCGACCGGCCGTCGGCACCGCGCCCGTGGCGACGTCGGAGGAGGTGTCGAGCGGGTCGGGTGACCCTGCGGCCGAACCCGTAGGCTGTTGTGCGTCCATCGACCGACAACTCTAAGGGAGCGCGCTGGATGCGACCCGATCCGGATCTCCGTCCGACCCTCCTCGTCGCCGCGTCGACCTTCCCGGCCGAGGCCGGCGACGGGACGCCCGGCTTCGTGCTCGACCTCGCGACGGCCCTGTCCGACGAGTACCGCGTGGTCGTCGTCGCGCCGATGACCCGTGGCGCCGCCGCCGAGCAGCGCATCGGTGACGTCGAGGTGCGTCGGTACGCGTACTTCCCGTCCCGGTGGCGCGACCTCGCCGACGGTGCGATCGTCGACAACCTCCGGGCGAAGAAGTCCCGCTGGCTGCAGGTCCCGTTCTTCTTCGTCGCGATGGCCGCCGCGCTCCGCCGCGAACGCCGCCGCTCCCGGCCCGACGTCGCGCTGCTGCACTGGATCATCCCGCAGGGCGCCGTCGGCCAGCTCGTGCTCGGTGACCTGCCGCGCGTCGTGACCACGCTGGGCGGCGACCTGTACGCCCTGCGCAACCCGCTCCTCCAGGCCGTCAAGCGCTCCGTGATCCGCAGCGCCGCCTCGGTGACCTGCATGAGCACCGACATGGCGCGGGAGCTCGGCAAGCTCGGTGCCCGCGCCGACCAGGTGCACGTCGTCCCCATGGGCGTCGACCTCGAGCCGATCACCCGTGCGGTCGCCCGCGAGACCCGCGTGCCCGGCCGGGTGCTCTTCGTCGGCCGACTCGTCGAGAAGAAGGGCGCGATCGTCCTGCTCGACGCGCTCGACCGGACGGCCGAGCAGCCGACGGAGGTCGCGGTCGTCGGCGACGGCCCGCTCCGTCCCCAGCTCGAGGCCCGTGCCGGATCCGCCGTCACGTTCCTCGGTGCCCGCGGCAAAGAGGACCTCGCATCCGAGTACGCCCGGGCACAGATCGCGCTCTACCCGTCCGTCCCCGCGGCGAACGGTGACCGCGACGGGCTGCCCGTCGCGCTCCTCGAAGCGATGTCCGCCGGGTGCGCGATCGTCGCGTCGGCCGTGCCCGGCATCGTCGACGTCATCGAGGACGGCGTGAACGGCCTGCTCGTCGAGCCGGGTGACCCCGCGGCGCTCGCTGCGGCGGTGGATCGCCTGCTCGCCGACCCGGAGCTCGCCGAGCGACTCGGCCGTGCCGCGGCCGAGACCGCGGCAGCCCACACCGTGGACGCTGTCGGCGACCGGTACCGCGAACTGCTGGCGGCCGCGCGCCGCTGACGCGCGTGCCTGCGGGTCAGGAGGCGCGGTGCGGGCTGGCACCGCGCCTCCTGGACCGCGTCAGGTCACCGCGAGAACGACGCGAGCTCCTGCTTGAGCTGCTGGTCGATGTACGGCTCGAGCGACTTCGCCCACGTCCCCGTGATGTGGCTCGTGTCGCGGTAGACGAGCACACCGCCGATGACGGCCGGGCAGGTGGTGTCCGTGCAGTAGTACTTCGTCAGGTCGACGACACCGCCCGTGCCGCCCGCCGCGGTGAACTCCGCCATCGCCTCGGCCGACGAGTCCGTCTGGGCGAGCGCCACCGACCGCGGGTTGTCGCACGAGCCGTCCGTGGGTCCGGTCATCCGGCTCACGCACGCCACCACGTCGCGTCGGGGGACCGGGTTGTCGCGCACCGCGATCACGGGGAGTTCGTCACCCGCGGCCCGCTGCCAGGCGTCGAGCAGGCCGGCGCGCGTCGCGTCGTCGCGCTGCGCACCCTCGGGGGCGTCGACCGGCATCTGGGTCGTCGAGTGCGCGACCACCAGGGCATCGGCATCGCGGTGCTCCGCGACGAACGCGATCGCCTGCTGCTTCCATCGGTCGCAGCCGCGGCCCGATGCGGGGCTCAGGGCCTGCTGGTGCGCGGTCGTCAGGTAGCACCCGCCGATGCCGGCGAGGTCGATGCGCCACCCGTTCCGCTCGGCGATGTCCCGGTACGCGCCGAGCAGGGTGTTGCTGTGCGAGTCGCCGATGACGAGCAGGTGCTTCGAGTACCCCGACGCCTTGCCGAGCACGCACGGGTCGAACCGGCCGCTCCAGCACTTGCGGAAGTTGGGGTCCGGCTCGTCGGGCGAGGGGTTCGGGTCGTCCTCCTTCGCGGCGGACGGAGCGGGCACGCGGACGTCGGCGAGGCGCGGGTCCACACAGGGCTTCGCGGCGCTGATCTCCGCCGCCGCACCGAAGCACGGCGCGTCGCCGTCCTCGAGCTGCCTCGTGAAGGTCGCCGCCTGCACCTCCTGCACGTGCACCGCGGTCAGCGTCGACACACCGAGCGCGGCCACGACGACCGTGCACACGACGCCGAGGACCGCCACACGACGCGGGCGTAGCGACCGGACCCACCCGGAGAACCGGAGCGGCTCCTCGAACCAGACGGTCGTGACGGCCGCGAGGACGAGGGAGAGCGCGAGGACCGCGACCTTGCTCTTCCAGCCGAGCGGGTGGTCGAGCCAGATCGGCACGATGACGACGAGCGGCCAGTGCCACAGGTACAGCGAGTACGAGATGCGGCCGACGAAGGCGATCGGGCGGACCGCGCCGAGCGTCTCGAGGAGCGTGCCCGCACCGAAGGTCACCACGAGCGCCGCACCGACGACCGGCAGGGCCGCGGCGATGCCGGGGAACGGCGTCGCCGGGGTGATCACCACGAGGGCGGCGAGGAGTGCGAGGGCGCCGAGGACCGCGGCGACCGACCGGACACGCCGGGCCACGGCCGTGCGCGGCGTCGGTAGCACGACGGTCGCGGCGAGCCCACCGAGGGCGAACTCCCACGCACGCGTGGCGGTCGAGAAGTACGCGACGCCCGGGTTGGTGGCCGTCTGGACGATGCACCAGACCAGCGAGGCCGCCACGACCGTGCCGAGCAGGACGCGTGCCGTCGTGACGGGGGAGACCCGCTTCCGGACGACGAGGGCGAGCAGGAGCAGCAGCAGCGGCAGCGCGATGTAGAACTGCTCCTCGACCGAGAGCGACCAGAAGTGCTGGAAGGGCGAGGCCTGGTTGTCGGCGTCGAGGTAGTCGACCGAGCTCGCCGCGAGTTCCCAGTTCTGGGCGTAGACCGTCGAGGCGATCAACTCGCGACCGTACTGCGACCACAGTGCGCTCGGGACGACCAGCAGCACCGCGGCGCCGGTCGCGAGGATCGTCAGGAACGCACCGGGCAGCAGGCGCTTCGCCCGGCGGGACCAGAACTGCCCGAGCCGGATCCGACCGGTGGAGCGCTGCTCGCGCAGGAGGTGGCCGGTGATCAGGTAGCCGGAGATGACGAAGAAGACGTCGACGCCGACGAACCCGCCGTGCAGCCGGTTCGGCCAGAGGTGGTAGACGACGACGGCGAGGACGGCGAAGGCACGGAGCCCCTGGATGTCCCAGCGCGTGGTGTCCCGGGCACGGTGTGCGGGACCGCGGAGATCCTCGGTTGCAGTGCTCACTGACGGCATCCTACGAGTTCCCGTGGGATCCTCGGAATCCGACGCGGCTTCTCGAACGCTCAGGCCCGGGCCGCGCGGAGGGCGTCGACCGTGTTGCGGACGCCCTGGCCGAAGTCGGTGAACTCCCGCGCGTCGACGCTCGGCAGGACACGCGAGGCGAACCGGAGGTCGAGCCCCTGGAACGTCGCCGACGGGTCGGCACCGTGCCGGACGTCGAGGGGCTCGCCGAAGGCATCCTCGACCGCGGCGACGACCTCGGAGATCGTGGCGCTGCGACCGGAGGCGAAGATCTTCGTGACGGTGGTGCCGGCGGTGCCGCTCGCGCCGCCGGTGCCGCTTGCGCCGCCGTTGTCGCGCGCGCCGTGGGTGTCGCCAGTGGTCGCGTCGTCGGTGCCGCGCGCGCCGTCGGTGCCGTCGGTGGCTGCGTGGTCGGGCGTCTCGACCGCGTCCATCGCGTCGAGCACCATCGCGGCGGCGTCGTCGATGTAGAGGTAGTCGCGCGTCGTCTCCGTCGGGACGTAGATCGACGACGGTCGGCCGTCGAGGTGCGCGAGCGCGAGCTGGGACACCAGCCCCTGCGCCTTGCCGAGGTTCGCCCCCGGCCCGTACAGGTTCGAGAAGCGTCCGACCACCAGCCGCGCCCCCGTCGACGCGGCCCAGGTCCGGAACCGTTCCTCTGCCGCGAGCTTCGCCCGGCCGTACGGTGCGAGCGGGGCCGTCTCGGAGTCCTCGTCGAACGGTGCCGGCGACGAACCGGCGTAGACCGCCCCGGCCGAGGACGCGAAGAAGAGCGTCCCGGGAGCGGCGTCGTCGCCCTCGACGGTCTCGAGGACCCGGGCGATGAGCTGCTGCTCGGCCTCGAAGACCTCGGCACCCGTCGCGACCACACCCGTCCCGGCGCACCAGACGACCCGCCACCCGGCGTCCCGGGTGCGGACACCGCGGATCGCCTCGACGAGCGCCTCGACCGCGGCGTCCTGGTCGTCCCAGGGGACCGACGCCGCACGGACGTCCGCCCCCGGCGTGGCAGCGGCGGCACGACGGACCGCGCGGCCGAGGAACCCGCCGGAACCGACGACGAGCGTCGCGGGGGTCGACGAGACCGTCACGCTGTGAAGACCCCGGCGGCGGTCGCAGCGTGCAGCGCCTCGCGCCAGTCGCGCATCGGTGCCAGGCCCGCACGCGACCAGCCGTCGTGGCCGAGCACGCTGTAGGCCGGACGCGGCGCGGGCCGGACGAACGCGGCGCTGTCGGTCGGCAGGACCCGCTCCGGGTCGAGCCCGTTCTCGGCGAAGATCGCCTTCGTGAAGTCGTACCAGGAGCCCTGGCCCGAGTTCGTGCCGTGGTAGATCCCGGCCGGGGCGTCGGTGTCGACGAGCTCGACGATGCGTCGGGCGAGGTCACCGGTCCACGTCGGCTGCCCGACCTGGTCGGTCACGACGGACACCGTGTCGTGCGTCTGGGCGAGCCGGAGCATCGTCGCGGCGAAGTTCGGCCCGTGGGCACCGTAGATCCACGCGGTCCGCACGACGTACGACGAGTCCGGGGCGATCCGGAGCACGTGCGCCTCGCCCTCGGCCTTGGTGCGGCCGTAGGCGTTCAGCGGGTCGGTCGGGGCGTCCTCGGCGTAGGGCGCGGTGCCGTTGCCGTCGAAGACGTAGTCGGTCGAGACCGTCACGAGCTTCGCGCCGTGCCGGACGGCCGCCTCGGCGAGGAGCGCCGGCCCCGTGGCGTTCACCGCGCGGGCGTCGGACTCGTGCGTCTCGGCGTCGTCGACCTTGGTGTACGCCGCCGAGTTGATGACGACGTCGTGGCCGGCGACGGCGGCGTCGACCGCGTCGGGGTCCGTGATGTCGAGGTCGGCGCGGCCGAGCGCGGTGACGTCACGACCCTGCAGCGCGAGCTGCAGGTCGCGACCGAGCATGCCAGCGGCGCCGGTGATGAGGGTGCGGGTCATCGTGACGTCCGGGCTCAGGCGAGCGCCGCGCGCTCCTTGAGGGGCTCCCACCAGGCGCGGTTGTCGCGGTACCACTGCACGACGTCGGCGAGGCCCTGCTCGAACGGCACCTGCGGCTCGTAGCCGAGCTCGGCCTGGATCTTCGAGATGTCGACCGAGTAGCGGAGGTCGTGGCCGAGGCGGTCGGCGACGCGGTCCACGTACGACCAGTCCTTGCCGGTGGCGTCGAGCAGCAGCTGGGTGAGCTCCTTGTTCGTGAGCTCGGTGCCGCCACCGATGTTGTAGATCTCGCCCGCGCGGCCCTTGGTGAGCACGAGGGCGATGCCACGGGTGTGGTCGTCGACGTGCAGCCAGTCGCGGATGTTGTTGCCCTCGCCGTAGAGCGGGACGTGCTTGTCGTCGATGAGGTTCGTGACGAACAGCGGGATGACCTTCTCGGGGAAGTGGTACGGCCCGTAGTTGTTCGAGCAGCGCGTGATCGAGAGGTTCAGCCCGTGCGTGCGGTGGTAGCTCCGCGCGAGCAGGTCACTGCCGGCCTTCGAGGCGGAGTACGGCGAGTTCGGCTCGAGCGGACGCTCCTCGTCCCACGAGCCCTCACTGATGGAGCCGTAGACCTCGTCGGTGGAGACGTGCACGAAGCGCTCGGTGCCGTGCCGGAGCGCGGCGTCGAGCAGGCGCTGGGTGCCCACGACGTTGGTCTCGACGAAGATGCCGGAGTCGCGGACCGAGCGGTCGACGTGGGACTCGGCTGCGAAGTGCACGATGGCGTCGATGCCGGGGACGACCTCGTCGAGCTTCGCGGCGTCGCGGATGTCGCCCTGCACGAAGGTGTAGCGCGGCGAGTCGGCGACCGGCGCGAGGTTGTCGAGGTTGCCCGAGTAGGTCAGGGCGTCGTAGACGACGACCTCGGCGCCCTCGAGTCCGGGGTACGCGTCCTGCAGGGTGCGACGGACGAAGTTCGAGCCGATGAAGCCGGCTCCGCCGGTGACGAGGATCTTCACGAGGTCAGGTTCCTTTTCGGAGTCGGTGACGGTGGATCGATGGACGAGTGTAGCGGGGCGGACCCGGACGCCGTGGTCCGCCGGGCCTCGACGAGCGCCCAGACGGCGGCGGCCACGGCCAGCAGCAGGACCACGGCGAAGCCGTAGCGGCCGGCCGAGGTGAGGTTGACGAGTCGGCCGAGCCCGGCGACGGTGACCTGCAGGTGCGTGTTCTCGTAGAAGCCGCGGTAGGCGACCGTCAGCCCGTAGAGCCCCACGATCGGGAACGTCCAGGTCAGGATGCGAGCGAGACGGGCCCGCTCCGGAGCGCTCGTGACGAGGTTCCGCCACGCCACCGCGCTCACCACGACGAGCGGCACCAGCCCGATGAACAGGTAGCGTCCCTGCGCTCCGGCGATGAGCTGCGTGTCGTCGTACGAGGCGAAGTTGTTCTGCAGCTGGATCACCAGGGTGATCGCGGGCAGCACGAGCATCACGATCGCGGTGGTCCGGTTCGCGGTGCGTCGGAACGCCCAGCCTACGATCACGGCCAGGGCGACGACGGTGAGCGAGTCGGTCAGGATCTGGCTCATCGGGTAGCGCAGCGCGCCGAACTGGCCCCAGAACGACGAGGTGAGGCGGTCCCACTCGACGTTCATGAACTCGCCGAAGTTCGCGCTCGTCTCACGACCCCACGGCTTGTCCTGCCGGACGGCGCTGACACCGTCGGGCTGCAGCGTGCCGAACAGGACGAGGTTTCGGATCCACCACCAGGACCCCAGCGCGGCGACGATCGCCCCCGCGACGGCGGTCCGGCCGATGCGTGCACCCCAGGACAGCGTGCCGTGGCCCGCGACCAGCAGGGCGACGGCGACGAAGGGCACCGTCGGCAGGCCGGTGCCCTTGACCGAGCAGACCGCCGCGACGGCGACACCGAGCCAGACGGCGATCCGCCACCGGTGGTCGCCCGTGAGCGCCCGGGCGGCGAGCCACGAGATCACGGCACCGAGCAGGATGACCGGTGCGTCGTTCGTGACGGAGGACCCGATCTGCGCCAGCTGCGGGACGGCGAACAGCGCGAGGGCGCCGACGACCGCGGTCCGGGGCGAGCGGGTGACGCGCCGCACGGTGGCCCAGGTGAGGGCGGGCAGGGGGAGCAGCAGCACGACGTCCATGAGGCGCAGGGCCATCACGCCGACGTCCCACCGCAGGTGGAAGAACCCGATGCCCTTGAGCACGAGCGCGCCGACGCCGTAGTAGGTCGGCGGGTGCTGCGTCATCTGGTTGACGAAGTCGTGGTTGCCCGGGTTCTCGGCGGTGAGCTGGGCGATCGTGTCGCGGTTCGCGGCGGCGACCGTGGTCGACTGCCCCTGTTCGACGTACGTCGTCGCGAGCAGGTCCATGTCGCCGGGTGCGGGCCACCCCTTGCCCAGGGCGAGCTGTTCTGCGGCGTCGAAGTGCGCCGCCTCGTCCGGGGCCGCGAACATCGGCGTCAAGAAGGCCCAGAGCGTGAGCAGCAGCGCGAACGCCGCGGTCAGCGCGACGACGGTGCGTCGTTCCCCCCGGGACACCGGCAGTGCGGCGGTGCCCTCAGTCGCCATAGCGCTGCAGCTTCTGCAGGTCGAGCTGTTCCTCGGCCAGCGTGCGGTTGAGCCTCGTGAGGTCGGCGACGACGCCGATCACGACGCTGAGGACCGCGGTGATGAGCAGGACCACCCCGAGGATGATCGACTGCAGGTGGTTGCCGCCGGTCTGCATCGCGAGGAGCACGAGGTAGCGAACGAGCGGCCAGAGGCCGAGCGCGCCGAGGATCGCCGCGACCCAGAGGAACAGTGCCATCGGGCGGTACATCAGGTACACGCGGGCGATCGCGGACCCGGACTGGAACATGTGCTGCCAGATGTTCTTGAACAGGCGGGACTCGCGGGTCTTCGGGTTCGTCGTGATCGGGATCGACGCGATCGCGAGGCGCTTGTACCCGGCCTGCACGATCGTCTCCATGCAGTAGCTGAAGCGGGTGACGATGTTGAGGCGGATGAGCGAGTACTTCGAGTACGCGCGGAACCCGCTCGCGGCGTCCGGCAGGTCGAGCCCGGCGGCGCGGGAGGCCACCCACGAACCGAAGCGCTGCATGAGCTTCTTGAACCCCGAGAAGTGCTCGATGGTCCGGGTCTGCCGGTCGCCGATCACGATCTCGGCCTCCTTGCGGAGGATCGGCTGGACCAGCTCCGCGATGTGTGCCTGCGGGTACTGGTTGTCGCCGTCGGTGTTCACGACGATGTCGGCACCGTGGAGCAGCGCGTAGTCGACGCCGTCACGGAACGACCGGGCGAGGCCCATGTTCGTGGTGTGGTGCACGAAGTGCCGTACGCCGTGTTCCTTGGCGACCTCGACCGTGCGATCGGTGCTGCCGTCGTTGATGACCAGGATCTCGATCTCGTCGATGCCGTCGATCTGCTTCGGGATCGAGTCGATGACGCTGGCGAGGGTGTTCTCCTCGTTGAGGCAGGGGATCTGGACGAATAGCTTCACGGGCTCGCTGGGTCTCTTTTCGGGAGTCGGCAGTGCGCAGAACCATGACAGCCTATGCGAACTCGCGCCTTGCTAGGCTTCCCCGGTGCAGATCCGCGAACTGAAGATCCCCGGCGCGTGGGAGTTCACGCCCGTCCAGCACGGCGACGCACGAGGAGCGTTCCTCGAGTCGTACCGTGCCGACGTCCTCGAGGAGACGGTCGGTCACCCGCTCGACCTGCGGCAGGTGAACATGTCGATCTCGTCGGCCGGCGTCGCGCGGGGCATCCACTACGCCCTCGTCGCCCCGAGCCAGGCGAAGTACGTCACCGCGGTCCGCGGGGCGTTCATCGACTACATCGTCGACATCCGGGTCGGCTCGCCGACCTTCGGCCAGTGGGACTCGGTCCGCATCGACGACGTCGACCGCCGGGCCGTGTACCTGTCCGAGGGGCTCGGGCACGCGATCGTCGCGCTCGAGGACCGCTCCACGGTGAACTACCTCGTCAGCGCGCACTACGACCCCCAGCGCGAGAAGGGGATCACGATCCTCGACCCGACCGTGGGCCTCACCCTGCCGGACGGCATCGGCGAGCCGGTCCTCTCCGAGAAGGACACGAACGCGCCGACGCTGGAGCAGGCCGCCGAACAGGGCCTCCTGCCGACGTACGAGGAGTGCGTGGCCTACACCGAGTCCCTCCGCACGACGAAGTAACGAACGAAGGAAGACGATCCCGATGAAGGGCATCATCCTCGCCGGGGGTTCCGGCACCCGCCTCTGGCCGATCACGAAGGGCATCAGCAAGCAGCTGATGCCGATCTACGACAAGCCGATGGTCTACTACCCGCTGTCGACGCTGATGATGGCGGGCATCCGCGAGGTCCTCGTCATCACGACGCCGGAGTACAACGACCAGTTCCGTGCGCTGCTCGGCGACGGCTCGGCGCTCGGCATGGACATCCAGTACGCCGTGCAGCCGAGCCCGGACGGCCTCGCGCAGGCGTTCGTCATCGGCGAGGACTTCATCGGCGACGACAGCGTCGCGCTGGTCCTCGGCGACAACATCTTCCACGGCACGGGCCTCGGCACGAACCTCCGCAAGAACACCGAGGTCGAGGGCGCGACGATCTTCGCGTACCACGTCGCCGACCCGAAGGCCTACGGCGTCGTCGAGTTCGACGACAGCTTCACCGCCGTCTCCATCGAGGAGAAGCCGACCGAGCCGAAGTCGAACTACGCCGTCCCCGGTCTGTACTTCTACGACAACAAGGTCATCGAGATCGCGAAGACGATCGAGCCGAGCGCCCGCGGGGAGCTCGAGATCTCGACCGTCAACGAGCGCTACCTCGAGGCCGGCGAGCTCGGTGTCCAGGTCCTCGACCGCGGCACCGCCTGGCTCGACACCGGGACGTTCGAGTCGATGATGCAGGCGTCCGAGTACGTCAAGGTCATCGAGGACCGCCAGGGCTTCAAGATCGGCTGCATCGAGGAGATCGCCTGGCGCAACGGCTGGATCGACGACGCGCAGCTCGCCGAGCTCGCCGCTCCGCTCGTCAAGGGCGGCTACGGCGTCTACCTCCAGCGGCTCCTCTCCGCCTGATCGCCCCGTGGCGATCTTCGGCCGGCGCCGCCGTCGGGATGCGACGCCCTCCGGTCCCGATGCGGTCCAGGAGGCGCGACACGCGTCCGAGACGGCGGCGTCGCCCGTCCGCGTGGCCGGCTCCGACGTCCCGCTGCCGCAGCTGGACGTGCCGGTGACGGTGGTCGTCACGACCCGCTCGGACCGGCACGCCGATGTCGCACGACTCGTCGACGTCGCCCGTGCCGCGTTCGGGCGGACGGTCGACGTCCGGGCCGTCAGCTACGTGGCCGACGCCTCGCCCGAGGACGCGTTCGACGGGGCGCTGCCGTGGGTCCGGACGGACGCCGTCGACGGGATCGGCTCGGCGGTCAACGCCGGGGTCGCCGCCGGCGTCGGCCGGGTGCTCGTGGTCGTGGACACCTCGGTCGTGATCGACGCCGACGCGCTGAGACTGCTCGCGCACGACGTGGGGCGTCCCACCCAGGCCGTCGTCCGGACGGTCGACGGCGAGGCGCGCACCGGAGCCCGGCTCGTGCGCCCCGGAGCGCTGCCGTGGTCGGACGACCGTCCCGCGCCCGAGGACGACCTGGTGTTCGGGGCGGACCAACCGGTGATCGCGATGCCGCAGTGGGCCGTGGTGGCCGCACCGTGCCTCCCGGACGAACGCACCGCCCTCACGGCGTGGACCGCCGACGCGGCCGCGGCTGCCCACACGGCCGTGCGTGTCCGCGACGTCGGTCCGGTGGTCCGGACGGTCGAGCCGGGCCGCACCGTCGACGCCGGCGTGGTGGACGTCGTCGCATCCTGGCGTGACCGATCGCGGACGCCGGTCGGGGGTCTCGGTGCCGGTGTCGTCGCCGGCCCGCCGCTGCCGCCGTGGGGTGCCCGGCCCGTGACGCCCGCCCGCCGCTCCAGCCGGCCCGCTGCCGATCCGCTCGCCTGGTCGATCAAGATCGCCGCACCGGCAGGACCCGACGGTGACGGCTGGGGCGACGTGCACTTCGCCGCCGAGCTGGCCGCCGCCCTCGAGCGACTCGGGCAGCACGTGCGGGTCGACCGCCGCGACGCGCACGTGCGGGACGACGACGGAGCGGACGACGTCACCCTCGTCGTGCGGGGACTCGACCGGGTGCCGCCGAACCCGGCGTCGGTGAACCTCCTGTGGGTGATCAGCCACCCGGACGACGTCGCGGACACCGAGCTGCGGTCGTTCGACCGGTCGTTCGCCGCCGGTCCGGCGTGGGCCGCCGACGCTGCCGCGCGCTCGGGCGTGCCGGTCGAGACCCTGCTCCAGGCGACCGACCCGGCGGTCTTCCGTCCGGACGTGTCCGCCGGGCCCGATGCCGGCCGGGTCGTCTTCGTCGGGTCGACCCGCGGTACCGCGCGCCCGGTCGTCCGGGACGCGGTCGCCCTCGGCGCCGATCTGCGCGTGCACGGCCCCGGGTGGGAGGGCGTCGTCCCGGAGGCTCTGCGCGGCGAGCCCGCGCTGTCCCGGCCCGAGGTCGCGGGTGCCTACGCGTCCGCCCGTGTCGTGCTGAACGACCACTGGCCGGACATGGCGGCCGGCGGGTTCGTGTCGAACCGGGTGTTCGACGTGCTGGCGTCCGGGGGAGTCGTCGTGACGGACCCGGTGGTCGGGCTCGGTGACGTGCTCGACGTCCCGACGCTGGCGGTGGCGCGGTCGCGGGAGGACCTGGCGGACCTGCTCGACCCGGCGCACCCGTGGCCGTCGGCCGCCGAGCGCGCCGAGGTCGCCGCGCACGTCGCCGCCGAGCACTCGTTCGACGCCCGGGCCCGCGTGCTGCTCGCCGCCGCGCGCGAAGAGCGCACCCGCCTCCGCCGCTGAGCCCGCCGCGCCCGCGCTGCCCCCGCCCCGGCGTCGAACCACGTTCGCGACGTCGAACCAGGCCGCGTGCCCGGTTCCACGTCGGAACGCTGGTTCGACGCGGGCACGGCTGCGCCGCCGCACAACCAAGACCGCGCCGAGCTGCGCGGGTGCTACTTGCGCGTGACCCAGCGGGCGCGGACCGACAGCCCGACGCGCAGCACGAGCCGCAGCGGCCACAGCCACCACGCCCGGTACTTGCGGGACAGGAACCGGTAGGCGCTCCGGTGGTGCTCGACCTCCATGCGGCGCCGGTTCGACGACGTCGAGTGGGCCCCGGTGTGCGTCACCACGGCGGTCGGCACGTACACGTTCGCCCGCCCGGCGAGCCCCACACGCTGCCCGAGGTCGACGTCCTCGAAGTACATGAAGTACGACTCGTCGAAGCCGCCGAGCTCGCGGAACAGCGACGTCCGGATGAGGAAGCAGGCGCCGGAGAGCCAGCCGGCTTCGCGCTCGACGACCTCGGTGGTCGACCAGTAGCGCTGGCTCCACGGGTTCGCCGGCCAGAACCGCGAGAACGCCGCGTGACCGAGTCCGGTGCGGAGCGAGGGCAGCTGCCGTGCCGAGGGGTAGGTGTCACCGTGCTCGTCGAGGATCCGCGGACCGAACGACCCGCCGGTCGGGAGCCGGTCGGCCGCGGCCACGAGTTCATCGATGGAACCGGGTGCGAGGACGACGTCGGGGTTCGTGACGAGCAGGAACTCCGGCCGGACGTCCGGCAGGACGTCGTCGAGGGCGCCGAGCGCGGCGTCGATCCCACCGCCGTAGCCGCGGTTCCCGCCGGAGGACACCACGACGGCGCCGTACGACTCGCCGATCGCCCGGAGCGCCTCGAGGTCCGTCGAGCCGTTGTCGGCGATGACGACCGCGACCGGGGACGTCGACGCCGCCTCGATGCTCGCGAGGAACGGCCGGATCGTCTCACCCGTGTTGTACGTGACGGTGAGCACCGCGACCCGGGTCATCGCACACCCCCGGCGACGGCCCGGTAGGCGTCGGTGTGCACGGCCGCGGTGGCGTCCCAGGTGAAGTCCTCGGCCCGCCGGAGCGCAGCGGCACGGTGCGACGCGACGCGCGCCGGATCGTCGAGCAGCTCGGCGATGGCGGCCGCCAGCGCCGGGGCGTCGGGTTCGCTGTACACGGCGGCGTCGCCCCCGACCTCGGGCAGCGACAGGCGCCTGGTCGTGAGCACGCACGCACCCGTGGCCATCGCCTCGACGACCGGCAGACCGAAGCCCTCGCCGAGCGACGGGTAGACGACGAACTCCGCGCCGCCGAGGAAGCCGGAGAGGTCCTCGAGGGGCAGGTACCCGGCCTCGACCACGTGGTCGGCGTCCTGCAGCGCGTCGAGGCGTTCGATCGCGGCCTCGTCCCAGCCGCGGGCGCCGGAGAGCACCAGCCAGGGCGTGTCCGATCCGGTGACCGCCCGGGCGTCGCGGACCGAGGCGTACGCGTCGAGCAGGGCGGTGACGTTCTTGCGCGGCTCGATCGTGCCGAGGAAGGCGATCCAGGCGGCGTCGTCGGGGAGCGTCGCGGCGATCCGGGCGTCCTCGACCGCGGCGGTGGACGGTTCGTGGAAGACGGTGCGGTCCACGCCGAGCGGGGCGACCCGGACGTCCGCACGGATGCCCGGGACGACGCGTCGTGCCTCGGTCGCGGTGGCGGCACTCGGCACGACGACGACCGGACGGGTCCGGAGCGAGCGGCGGCTCCACCAGGTGAAGAACGTGCGCTTCAGGCGGGAGTGCCACTCGGGGTTCGAGAAGAACGTGGCGTCGTGCAGCGTGACGACGGAGCCCCGCCGCCAGGCGAACGGGAACGTGTAGTGCGGGGAGTGCAGCACCGTGGCGCCGATCCGCCGACCGAGTGCCGGCAGCCCGGTCTGCTCCCAGAGGAACCGCAGCGGCACGGACTCCGTCCACGCCGGCGCGGTGTGCAGGGTCGCGTGCGGTGCGACGGCGCGGAAGTGGGCGGCGTGCACGGGCCGCACGACGAGGTGCACGTCGAGTGTCGGGTCGGTCAGGTGCGACACGACCCCTTCGACGTAGCGTCCGACACCGCCGAGGTTGCGCGGTACCGCGGTCCCGTCGATGAGGACGGTGAGCTGCGGCACGCGTGGTTCCTTCCGGCCGGGGACGCCGCGGCCGGGACCGTCGACGGGGGAGCCTCCAGGATAGCCCGCCCCGCTCATGCGGTCGGGTCCACGGCGCTCCGCGGGACGGACGCGACCCGCGTCTCGCGGCGGCGGCGCGCGAGGTGCGCGGGGAGGTGCCCGACCACGTCGGCCAGCGCTGCCAGGACGAGCCGCGCCTCCCGTCTGCTGCGCCGGCACCGAACCCCCACCCCCCCGCGCGCGGGGGCCCGCCCCGCCGCGCCCACCACGGTCGGCCACGGCGCGTGCCACAGGGCGACGACGAGGCGGTTGCGGGCGTTGCGGAACACGAACAGGTCGCTCTGCACGCCGGACGACGCCGAGTGGTCGTGCTCGACGACGGCGTCGGCCGCGTACTCCACGCGCCACCCGCGGCGTCGGAGCCGCCAGGCGAGCTCGGTGTCCTCGTAGTACATGAAGAGCGACTCGTCGAGGAGGCCCACGTCCTCGAGGGCCGCGACGCGCAGGGCGGAGGCACCACCCGAGAAGCCGAACACGTCGCGCTCGGCCGGGTGGTCGGCGGGCGCGAACCAGTCGCGGTCGGCTCCGTTGCCGTCGCGGTCGACCCGGACGCCGGTCGAGTTGAGGCGGACCTCGCCGTCCGGGTCGGGGACCCAGGTGCGGCCGTCGTGGTCGCGGAGCGCGCGTCCGGCGGGTGGTGCGGCGTGGGCCGGGAGGCGCGACCAGCGCCCGGCGAGCACGATGCGGCCCGTCACGGCCGCCACGGCCGCAGGGGCGGCGTCGAGGTGGTCGCGGAGGGCCGCGACGAAGCCGGGAGCGGGATCGGCGTCGTTGTTGAGCAGCACGACGACGTCGGCGTCCGCGTGCCGGATGCCCGCGTTCGCCCCGGCGGCGAACCCGCCGTTGCTGGCACGGACGATCACCGTCGCCTCCGGCAGGTCGCGGCGGAGCACGGCGACCGAGTCGTCCGTCGACCCGTTGTCGACCACGACGACCCGGTCGGCCGCGCCGTCGTCGAGCACGGCGCGGACGGCGCGGGTCGTGAGGTCGGCACGGTTCCAGTTGACGACGACGACCGCGGTGCGGGAGGCGCCGTCGTGCAGCGTCAGTCGAGCTCCTCGATGGAGGGCTTGGCGTAGACGCTGCCGACGGCGTCGCCGAACGACGGGACCTCGAACGAGTCGCACTCCGGCAGGTCGTGCAGGTGCCGGCCGGCGGAGTCCATCATCGACACGTTGATGAAGTACTTGCCGGTGCCGAAGTTCGTGTCCGTGATCCGGAGCCGGAGCTTCCGGCGCCCGTGCAGCGGTTCGAGGTGCACGCCCATGATGCCGGTGGTCGTGCCGTAGACGACCTGGCCGGCGGTGTTGTTGATCTGGACGGCCGCCTCCCAGTCGGTGACGCCGTCGAGGTGCTCGAACTCCATGTCCACGACCAGGTCGTCGCCCGGCGTGACGGGGGCGCGGTGCTGCTTGCCGTCGGCGTGCACGGTCGCGCCGAGCACGGTGCCGCGGCCCACGGCGACGTCGGCGCTGAGCTCGCCGGAGCGGCGCTCCTCGAGCACGTCGCGGAACTTGCTGACCGCCTGGACGGCGTCCCCGTCGTGCAGGACCTTGCCCTTGTTGAGCAGCACGACCCGGTCGCACATCTCCTGCACCTGGCTGAGCGAGTGCGTGACGATGATGATCGTCTTGCCCTGCTCCTGGAACGACCGGATGCGGTCGAGGCACTTGCGCTGGAACGCCTCGTCGCCCACCGCCAGGACCTCGTCGACGAGCAGGACGTCGGGGTCGGTGTGCACGGCGACCGCGAAGGCGAGTCGCACGTACATGCCGGAGCTGTAGAACTTCACCTGGGTGTCGATGAAGTCGCCGATGCCGGAGAAGGCGAGGATGTCGTCGAACCGTTCCTCGGTCTCCTTGCGGCTCAGGCCGAGCAGCGCCGCGTTGAGGTAGACGTTCTCGCGACCGGACAGGTCCGGGTGGAACCCGGCGCCGAGTTCGAGCAGGGCCGCCAGACGGCCGCGGCGCGAGACGGTGCCGGACGTCGGCTGGATGATCCCGCCGATCGCCTTGAGCAGCGTCGACTTGCCCGAGCCGTTCTGACCGATGAGCCCGACGGTCGTGCCCGCCTGGATCGAGACGGTGACGTCGTCGAGCGCCCAGAAGTCCTGGCGGTGCTTCCGGCCGGCGCGGCCGAGCGTGACGATCCGCTCGCGGATGGTGTTGTCCTTGCGGACGGTGAAGCGCTTGCGGACGTGGTCGATGACGATGACGTCGGGGCGCTCGTCGCCGTCCTGCTGCGTGGTGGGCGCGACGGGGGTGCTGATGGCCATGGTCTAGAGCTCCTGCGCGAAGTTGCCCTGCAGGCGGGAGAAGACCCGCTGCGCGCCGATGAGGCAGAACAGGCCGATGACGAACGCGATGCCGAGTCGGAGCATGAGGTGGTCCGGGTAGACGACCTTCGCGGGGTCGTGCAGCCAGATGGCGTTCTGCATGCCGAGCACGGACAGGGTCAGCGGGTTGTTCGTGTAGACGGTCAGGATCCACTGGACCTGCAGCTCCTTGAGGACCATCGAGTACGAGTACACGATGGGCGATCCCCAGAGGAGCACCATCAGGCCGACGTCGATGACGAACTGCACGTCCCGCAGGTACACGTTGAGCGCCGACAGGACGAGCCCGATGGCGGCGCCGTAGACGACGATGACGGCGAGCGACGGCACCAGGTAGACCAGGCCCTCGTGCAACGGGAACGCGCCGAGCACGAGCGTCGCCACGATCAGGATGACGAACTGGATGGCGTAGTTGACCAGGGCGGCGCCGACGCTCGCGAGCGGGAAGACCTCGCGCGGGACGTAGACCTTCTTGATGAGGCCGCTGTTGCCGACGATCGAGCCGGTCGACCCGGCGACGATCTCGCTGAAGAGCGTGTACGCCCCGAGGCCGGTGAAGACGTAGATCGCGAAGTTGTCGATGCCGTGCGCGGCGCCGAGCACCTTGCCGATCACGAAGTAGTAGATGAGGAGCTGGGTCAGCGGCCGGACGAGCGTCCAGACGAACCCGAGCGCCGAGTCCTTGTACCGCGCCTTGAGGTCGCGGCGCACGAGCATGCCGAGCATCTCGCGCTGCCGGAACACGTCACGCAGTTCGCGCCAGGTTCCTCGGATGGCACTCGTCGGAGCGCCGACCACGACCAGGGGCTCCTTCGCGAGCGCGGCCATGCGGGCTTGATCGACCATGTGTCTCTTCGTTCGTGGGGGCAGGACCGGAACAGCATACTCACCGCATCACCCAGGACGCCGGTGCGTCCGGCGGATCGAACGACACCTGTCGTCCGCCCCCGTGCGGGGGTGAAAGTGCGCGGATTTAACCCTCAACCTTCACTTTCGGGTTACCGTTGACGCAACCCGGACCCTTGTCAACATCCACAGGACGGCCCGTCAGCATGCAGTTCGCATCACGGCCGATCGCTGCGATCGCGGTGCTCGGTGCTCTCAGTCTCCTCTCGGCGGGTTGTTCCGCCGGGAGCGACGACGATCCGACCGCGTCTCCCACGCGCTCGGCGAGTGCCACCGCCACCGCCACGGCGACCGACTCACCCACCGCCTCGTCGACCCCGTCGCCGAGCACTCCCGACGACACGGACGACAGCCCGTCGGCGTTCCCCGGCACCGGCCAGACCACGGAGCCCGACGACGACCCGTCCGAGTTCCCCGCCACGGCGCTCGTCACGTACGCCGGCTGGGACACCGGCAGCCGGACGCTCCAGGCGGGCGGCCTCGTCTCGGGCACGACGAACACGTCCGGCACGTGCACGTTCACCGCGACCAAGGGCGGTGTCAGCCGGACCCTGACGAGCACCGCGGAGGCCAGTGCGTCCTCCGTCAACTGCGCGCAGGTGTCCTTCCCCGCGGCCCAGGTGTCGAGCGGCACCTGGTCGATCACCCTCGACTACCGGGTCGGCTCGCAGTCGACCACGTCCGACCCGATGACGGCGGAGGTGCCGTGATGCGATCCATCCGAACCGACGGGCGACGACGCCCGCTGCGGTCGTCCCTCGCCCTCGTGGCCGCGCTCGCCGTGGCGGTGAGCGGGTTGACCTTCGGCACGGTGCTGTCCGAGCAGACCACGACGGAGTCCGCCTCGGCCGCGACCGCCGCGTCGTTCGACCCGGGCAACATCATCAGCGACGTGAACTTCTACAACGGGTCCGCGATGAGCGCGTCGTCCGTGCAGTCGTTCCTCAACAGCGTCGCGCCGAACTGCCGGCAGGCGTCCGGCGGCCCCGCGTGCCTGAAGAACTTCTCGCAGAACATGAGCGGCATCGCCGCCGTGTCCGGACGGTGCTCGGCCATCAACGGCGGCGTGAAGTCGGCGGCCACGGTCATCGCGCAGGTCGGTGCCGCGTGCGGCATCAGCCAGAAGGTGCTCCTCGTGCTGCTGCAGAAGGAGCAGGGGATCGTCGCGACGAACAGCCCGACGAGCTACATGTACCTGCACGCCACCGGCTTCGCCTGCCCGGACACCGCGCCGTGCGACCCGAAGTACTACGGCTTCGGGCAGCAGGTGTACGCCGCGGCGCTGCAGTTCAAGCGCTACCAGGCGTCCCCGACGTCGTGGGCATACCAGGCCGGCCGCAACAACTCGATCCTCTACAACCCGAACGCCGCGTGCGGTCGGAAGACGGTCTACATCAAGAACCAGGCGACCGCCGGGCTGTACATCTACACGCCGTACACCCCGAACGCGGCCGCGATGTCGAACCTCTACGGCACCGGTGACGGCTGCTCGGCCTACGGCAACCGGAACTTCTGGCGGATGTACACCGACTGGTTCGGCTCGCCCACCGGCGGCAGCTCGCCCGTCGGCAGCGTCGACTCCGTGAAGACCGGCTACCGCCAGGTCACCGTTGGCGGCTGGGCGTACGACCCCGACGTCGCCACGAAGCCGATCCGCGTCGCGTTCTACGTCGACGGCGTCGGCAAGCGGACGATCGACGCGAACGCGAACCGCTCCGACCTCGCCAGCCGGCTCGGCTCGGGGAACACCGCCCACGGGTACTCGACCACCCTCACCGGCATCAGCGGCGGCAGCCACAACGTCTGTGTGTTCGGCATCAACCAGGGCCAGGGCGCGAACGCGCTGCTCGGGTGCCAGCAGGTGACCGTCCGGACGGGCGCGCCGTTCGGCAAGCTCGACCAGGCCACGCTCGCCGCGGACAAGCTCTCGGTGCGCGGCTGGGCGATCGACCCGGACACGACGTCCTCGGTCGCCGTGCAGCTCCGCGTGGACAACGTCGTGAAGAAGTCCTGGACGGCCAGCGCCTCGCGCACCGACGTCGAGAAGACCTACCCCGGCTGGGGCTCGGCGCACGGCTACTCCGCGACGATCGGCGGCATCGGCGCCGGGAAGCACACGATCAGCACGTGGGCGAAGGACTCGTCGACGGGCAAGTGGACCCAGCTCGGGTCGAAGTCCGTGACGAAGGCCAGCGGTTCGCCGTGGATCATCATCGACGAGGCATCGTCCACGGTGCCGGGCAAGCTGAAGATCCGCGGCTGGACGGCCGACCCGGACACGATCGCGCCGCTGCGCGTCCACCTGTACCTGGACGGCAAGCCGCTGACCTCGTTCACGGCCGACCAGACCAAGGCCGGGCTCGACAAGGCGCTCCCCGGCTACGGTGACGACCACGCGATCCTGTTCACCCGCAGCAGTGTGCCGGCGGGCAAGCACCAGCTCTGCATCATCGCGATCAACGTCGGCCCCGGCGGCAACAGCAACGTCTGCACGACGTTCCAGACGCCGACCGGTCCGCCGAAGGTGACGATCGAGTCCGGTTCGTCGCCGACCCTCGGCTCGCTGCGTGTCAGCGGGTACGCCGTCGACCCCGACACCGTCCAGCCGATCGGCGTGACGTACACGGTGGACGGCAAGAAGGTCCAGACGGGCACGGCCGACCAGGCGAGCGACACCGCGGCGAAGGCGTTCCCGGGGTACTACTCGAAGCACGGCTTCCAGGCCACGCTGACCGGCATCGGCCCGGGCAAGCACACCGTGTGCGTCGTCGGGACGAACGTCGGCGGCGGGTCGAACGCGAACGCGTGCAGCACCGTGGCGATGACCTCGGGCAACCCGGTCCTGCTGCTCGACGAGGTCTCATCGCCCGGCACCGGCCAGGTCAAGGTGCGCGGCTGGGCCATCGACCCGGACACCGCGTCGCCGATCCAGGTGCACGTGTACCTGAACGGCGCCGGCGCGAAGTCGCTGACCGCGAACCAGGCGAAGGCCTCGCTCGCGACCGTCTACGGCGGGTACGGGGCGAACCACGCGTTCTCGACGACGCTGACCGGCAAGGCCTCCGGGAGCACGCAGGTGTGCGTCTACGCGATGAACACCGGCGCCGGGTCGAACACGACGCTCTGCCGGACGCTCACCGTCAAGTAGGCGGGCTGGCGGTCGGGAAGACCGCGACGCGGAAGACGGGAGGCGCCCCCCCCCCGGGGGGGGCGCCTCCCGTCTCGTGCGTGGCCGGGTCCGGTGCGCGCGCTGCACAGCCGTGCACGGTGCTCAGCCGCGCGTCGCGCTGGCGTGGGCGGTGCTCAGCCGGGCATCGCGGAGGCGTGGGCGCTGCTCAGCCGCGCCTCGCGGGGGTGTCCGTCGTGCTCAGCCGTGGTCGCGTCCGCGCACGACGCGCGCGAGGCCGCCGAAGCGGTGCAGCAGGCGGTACTCCGCCGACCGGGTGAGCGCGTCGTACTCGCGCGCGATCGCGTCGCGCTCCGCTTCGGCCCGTCGACGGGCGGCGTCGAACGACGCGACGGCCTCCTCGGCGACGACGAGCCGCTCGTTGATGTCGCGGACGCCCTGCAGGTGCACGTCGCGCTCCTGCTCGGCGACCCGAAGGACCTCGCGCTCGTTCGTCGCCCACCGCAGGAAGGGCGACCGGCTGCCGGTCCGGGAGCGGGCGTGCGCGATCGCGGCCTCGAGGACCGGGCGCACCTGCTCCGCACGGGCCGTGAACGAGTGGCGCGCCAGGACGACGCCACGCAGCCGCTCGACGAGCGCCGTCCGCTCGTCGTCCGGCATCGCGAGCGCCCGCTCGAGCGATGCGGCGTCGTCGAAGACCGGCACGTCGGCGAGACCCAGCTCCTCGAGCCCGAGCGCGCAGTCCGTGACGGGCAGGGCGCCGGCCGCGAGCGACTCGTACAGGCGGGAGTTCAGCGTGCCGTACTCGGCCGCCGGCGCGATGACGTCGTCGACCACGAAGGCCGCCGACCGGTACACCTCGGGGAGGGCGAAGTAGGGGACCATCGGCCGCAGCTCGACGCCGGGCGAGGGCTCGACGTGCTCGGCATTCGCGGCGAACCAGACGATCGGCTCGGCCGGACGGACCTCGTCGAGGACGTCCTGCACGTGGCGTCGGACACCCCAGAAGTTGACGGTCGCCACCGCACGGTCGCTCCGCGGGGCGTCGGGGTCGGTCGTGAAGAGGTCGGTGTCGACACCGATCGGCACGACCTCGACCGGGCCGTCGTACTGCTCGGCGATCGCGTCGCGGGCGGCGGACGACGAGGTCCAGACCGCCTCGAACTCGTCGAGGTACGGCAACGCCGCCCACTTCGCCGTCCAGTTGCGCACCCACGCCACGAGGGCGGTGGTCGGCGGCACCCGGCCGGGCACGAAGGACTCGATCATGACGACCACGACGGCGGTGTCCTCCGGCACGGGGTCCGCCCAGCGGGTCATCGGCCACATCAAGACGCCCCACCCGGCGTCCCGGAGTGCCCGGGCGAGCCCGAGCGCGACGTAGAGGTCGCCCTTGCCCTCGGTCGTGTCGTCCGTCGAGACCGCGAACCGCACGGTCCCGCGAGGTCCCTCGGCGTGCTGACCGGCGGCGATCGCCGCGTAGTCCTCCGCCAGAGGGGAGGACGTGGGAGCGGTCGGGATGCTGGTCGCGGTCACCGAGCCATTCTGCACGAATCGGCAGTGATCACAGGGGAGCGCGGGCGCGCGCCTTGTAGGGTGTCATCGGCCGACGGCACCCCGCGGCCGACCCGTCGATCCGCGCCTGGCGCGCGGCAGCTGCTGGAGGAACCGCGTGACAGAGCGCAAGCCGGGAGTCGTGTCCGTCATCCTCGTGAACTACAAGGGCACGGACGACACCCTGACGAGCATCGCGGAGCTCCGCAAGCAGGACTGGCCGCAGGACCGCCTCGAGGTCATCGTCGTCGAGAACGGCTCCGGTCCGGAACACCTCGGCCGGCTCAAGGCGTCCGAGCTCGACTTCACGCTGGTCGACGCGGGGGCGAACCTCGGCTTCACCGGTGGCTGCAACCTCGGCGTCGAGAAGTCCTCCGGCGAGATCGTGGCGTTCCTCAACAACGACGCACGTCCCGACACGGGCTGGGTGCGCGAGGCGATGGCGACGTTCGCCTCCGGCGCGGACATCGGCGCCGTGGCGTCGAAGGTCCTCGACTGGGAAGGCGTCAACGTCGACTTCACCGAGGCCGCGATGACCTGGTACGGCATGGGCTACAAGCCGTTCGCGGGCTCGCCGGACACCGGGCGCTGGGAGTCCGAGACGGACGTGCTGTTCGGCACCGGCGCGGCGATGTTCATCCGCGCGGAGCTCTTCGAGCAGCTCGACGGCTTCGACGACCGCTACTTCATGTTCTACGAGGACGTCGACCTCGGCTGGCGGCTCAACCTGCTCGGCTGGCGCTTCCGCTACCAGCCGAAGTCCGTCGCGTTCCACAAGCACCACGCGTCGATGAACAAGTTCGGCGACTTCCGCGAGACGTACCTGCTCGAGCGGAACGCGCTCTTCACGCTCTACAAGAACCTCGGCGACGAGCAGCTCGCAGCGGCCCTGCCGGGGTCGCTCGCGCTCGTCGTCCGCCGCGCCGTCGGTCGGGGCGAACTCGACTCGACCGAGCTCGACCTCCGCAACCCCGGCGACGACAGCGTCCCGACGATCCCGGTGCCGAAGACCGCGATGGCGGGGATCTACGGCGTCGACCAGTTCGTCGAGCAGCTGCCGTCGATGACCGAGTCGCGCCGCGCGATCCAGGCGACCCGCGTCCGCAGCGACCGCGAGCTGCTGCGCCTGTTCGGCAACCGCGACGAGCCGGCGTACCCGATCGAGAACTACCTCGCCGGCTACGACAAGATCGTGCACTCCCTCGGCGTGCTGGACGTCGGCACCCGCCGCCGTGTGCTCATCATCACCGGTGACTCCATCGGCGAGAAGATGGCCGGCCCGGCGATCCGCGCGACGCAGATGGCGAAGCAGCTCGCCGGCGAGCACGACGTCCGCGTCATCAGCCTCACGCGCTCGTCGCAGATCGACCCCTCGTACGAGGTCGTCACGGTGCCGCACCGGCACCCGCGGCAGATGGTCGAGCACGAGGCCTGGGCCGACGTCATCATCGTGCAGGGCCACGCGCTCCGCCTGTTCCCGGTGCTCGAGTCGACGAGCAAGATCCTCGTCGTCGACGTCTACGACCCGCTGCACCTCGAGCAGCTCGAACAGGGCCGCAGCGACGACGTCGACCAGTGGAACCGTCAGATCCTCGACGCCTCGGACACCCTGAACCACCAGCTCGAGCTCGGCGACTACTTCATCTGCGCCTCCGAGCGCCAGCGCATGTTCTGGCTCGGGCAGCTCGCCGGCTCCGGCCGCGTGAACGCCCGCACCTACTCGCGTGACCCCGACCTCCGGTCGCTCATCGGCGTCGTGCCGTTCGGGCTGTCGTCGACGCCGCCGGTCCACGACCAGCAGCGGGTCAAGGGCGTCGTCCCCGGCATCGGCAAGAACGACAAGCTCGTCGTCTGGGGCGGCGGCATCTACGACTGGTTCGACCCGATCACGCTCGTCCGCGCGATCGGCCGGCTCGCCGCGAAGAAGCCGAGCGTGAAGCTCTTCTTCATGGGCGTGCAGCACCCGAACCCCGACGTGCCCGAGATGGACATCGTCGCCAAGGTCCGCGCCGAGGCCGACGCGCTCGGCCTGACCGGCAAGAACGTGTTCTTCAACGACGCGTGGATCCCGTACGAGGAGCGTGGCGCATACCTGCTCGAGGCCGACGCCGGCGTCTCGACGCACTACGAGCACCTCGAGACCACGTTCTCGTTCCGCACGCGCATCCTCGACTACCTCTGGGCGCGCCTGCCGATCGTGACGACCGCCGGAGACTCCTTCGGTGACCTCGTCGCCGAGGAGAAGCTCGGCATCGCGGTGCACGAGCAGGACATCGACGGCCTCGCCGCCGCGCTCGAGACGGCGCTCTTCGACAAGAAGGCCCGTGCCGAGTTCATCGGCAACGTCGACCGCGTGCGCGAGCAGTTCACGTGGGAGAACGTCCTCGCCCCGCTCGTCGAGTTCTGCCGCAACCCGATCCGCGCTGCCGACAAGAGCGTCCGCGACACGTCGTCGACGATCCAGCCGCACGCCATGCGCGTGCGTGTGCCGGACCGCAAGAAGCTCTACGGTGTCCGTCACGACCTCGGTCGCGCCGTGCACTACTTCCGCACCGAGGGTCCGCGGAGCGTCGCGGGCAAGATCAAGCGTCGGCTGCAGAACCGGTGACCGCGGGCGCCACGGCGCTCGTGATCGTGCCGACCTACAACGAGGCTGAGAACGTCCGCACGATCGCCACGGCCGTCCTCGGAGCGCTGCCGGACGCGCACCTGCTCGTCGTCGACGACGCGAGTCCCGACGGCACGGGTGCCCTCGTGCGGCGGCTCGCGGCCGAGGACGACCGGGTGCACCTGCTCGAGCGCTCCGGCAAGCTCGGCCTCGGGACCGCGTACGTCGCCGGCTTCCGCTGGGGGCTCGAGCGCGGCTACCCGCTGCTCGTCGAGATGGATGCGGACGGTTCGCACCCCGCCGACCGGCTCCCGGCCCTCGTGGCCGCGGTCGACGAGGCCGACGACGTGATGCTGGCGATCGGATCGCGGTGGATCCCCGGAGGATCGGTCGTCGACTGGCCGCTCCACCGCGAGGTCCTCAGCAGGAGCGCCAACACCTACGCCCGTCTCGTCCTCGGGATCGGGGTGCGGGACGTCACCGCCGGCTTCCGGGTGTACCGCGCCGACGCCGTCCGTCGGATGGACCTCGCCGGGATCGACTCGAAGGGGTACTGCTTCCAGGTGGACATGACCCTGCGCGTCGACGACCTCGGTGGGCGGATCGTCGAGGTGCCCATTCGTTTCCGTGATCGCGTGCACGGGGTGTCGAAGATGAGCCGTTCGATCGTGGTCGAGGCGATGCTGCGGGTCACCCAGTGGGGCGTCCAGCGCCGCTTCGGCCGTCGTCGCGCCGCACGTCGCTGACGCGGGCTCCCGCGCGCTCTGCCCGGTGCTGCGTGGTGCTTCCGCGCGCTCGGTGCCTGGTGCTTGGTGCCTGGCGCCCGGTGCTTCCGGGCGTACCTGGTGCGATCGGGCGTACCTGGCGAGAAGTTCCGACCAGGTACGCCCGTTTCCACAATTCATCGCGCTCGTTCTGGGAAGAACCGACCCGGCGGGCCGGCGGCAGGGTCGGGCATCCCCGCTGCTTCCGCGTGTGCCGCGTGCCCCCTTGGGTGCCGAGGACTCCCGCGCGTACCTGGTGCTTTCGGGCGTACCTGGCGAGAAGTTCCGACCAGGTACGCCCGTTTCCGCAACCCATCGCGCCCGTTCTGGGAAGAACCGCCCCCCGGACCGCCCCACGGACCGACCCCACGGACCGGCCTCACCGACCGACCCCGCTGACCGGGGATGCCTAAAGGACGGGACCACAGACGGACGGGAGGCGCGGGGGCCCCGGGGCCCCCGCCCCCCCGGGGGGGGGGGGGCGCCGCCCACGACCCCCCGACCGAGCAATCCCCGGGGGCCCCGACCAGAAGGCGCAAACCCCCCCG